>JBFEVX010000133.1:0-9333 GCA_041546685.1 Bacteriovoracaceae bacterium
AACCTTCATGAAGCCTTACACTCCATTGGAGCTTGCCGGGCGTGATATTTATATCAAAGAAGGATGCTACGTCTGTCACTCACAACTTGTCAGACCTGCTCCAGATGAATTCATCAGATACGGTGAAGTCTCAATGGCCGAAGAACATGTCTATGATCGTCCATTCCAGTGGGGATCCAGAAGAATCGGTCCGGACTTGGCAAGAGTTGGTGGAAAGTACAACAACATGTGGCATTACAAGCATATGATTGACCCAAGAGCAGTAACTCCAGGTTCAATCATGCCTGTCTACCCATGGCTTGCAAAAACCAAGTTTGATCAAAAATCTCTACGTAAAAAAATGAAAGTGATGGCATCACTTGGAGTTCCATACTCTGAAGATGAAATTTCCAACGCTAACGAAAATGCAATCAAACAGGCCAAAGAGATTGCAACTGATCTTGCAAAATCCGGTGTTGATATGAGTATCCAAGATAAAGAAATGGTGGCTTTGATTGCTTATCTTCAAAAACTTGGTGCAGATATCAAAAGGTACAAAAAAGAACAGGGCGAAGTCGCCAAAACTGAAGGAGGACAACAATGAGAGATCAAGTCCTTCACCAATTTGAGCACCCATGGCTTTTAGTCATCGGGATGCTCCTGTTCATGGGAGTCTTTCTGGCGGTTCTATTTAGAGTCTCAGGAAAGAAAACAAAGAAACAATTTTCTGAAGCTGAAAAACTACCTCTTTCTGATGGCTTCAAAATTGGAGGTACCAAATGAGTAACGATAGCAAAGCAGAGAACTTGATTCTCGATGACGAGAAAGCTCTGGTCCTCGACCACGATTACGATGGAATTCAAGAGCTCGATCACCCTCTTCCCTCTTGGTGGATTGCAACGTTCATTGGAACATCGGTATTTGGCGTTCTTTATGCCATCTATTATCTATGGGCCGGTGGCCCAACACTTCACCAGGAATACACTTCTGACATGATGAAGATCAATGAGGCCAAGGCCGCTCTTGCCAAGCAAGTGGATGTCTTTGACAGTGAAGTTTATGCAAAAACTTGGAACACTGCTGAAGGGATCGCCAAGGGCAAGGAAGTCTATACTGAAAACTGTATGACCTGCCACGAAGAGAACGGTAAAGGAGATATCGGCCCTAACTTGACTGATGAGTACTGGCTATTGGCCAAAGGGACTCCTGATACCATCTATGCAACTGTCAACAAAGGTAATGAAGATAACGGTATGCCTGCATGGGGCGAAGTCATTACCAAAGATGAGATGTACGCCGTTTCTGCTTATGTGATGAGTCTCAAAGGATTCAAGCACGAAGGCGGAGCAAAAGAGCCTCAAGGTGAACGCATCTCACCTGCTGAATAAATGCTAAACTTGACCCCGATCAAAGATCGGGGTCATTTTTTTGCGCTATAATGAAGCCATGAAAAAACCAAGTAAATACGAAAGACATGAATCCAGACTCGCTACTACCGATGATCACGGGCATCGAGTTTACCTCTATCCTGAAGACGTCAAAGGCATCTGGCGAAATAGACGAACTATTTTTTTCTGGTTTCTGATTATTCTTTATTTGGTTCTTCCATGGACAAGAGTTGCGGGGAAGCAAACAATTCTCCTGGATATTGCCCACAGGGAGTTCACTTTTTTCGGTCATACTTTCTATGGTCACGACGCCCCTCTTCTCATCTTCATTTTTCTTGGAATTCCCCTTTTCTTTGGTTTTGTAACAAGTATTTGGGGACGTGTTTGGTGCGGATGGGGTTGTCCTCAAACCGTTTTCATTGATGCTATTTATAGAAATATCGAAAGATGGACAGAAGGAAAAGCTCGAGCCAGAGAAGCTCTCGACAAGGCTCCATGGGATGCCGTTAAAATCGCGCGAAAAGGATCCAAATGGATTCTCTTTCTTCTAGTGAGTATGCATATCGGCCATTCTTTTGTTGGTTATTTTGTCGGTACAAGAGAACTTTATGACATTACCATGGCCCCCCCAACTGAACACTGGGGTGTTTTTGTTGCGGCCTGGATTGCAACTGCCATTGCTCTTTTTGACTTTGGCTGGTTTAGAGAACAATTTTGCATCATAGCCTGTCCCTACGGACGTTTTCAAAGTGTGATGATGGATGATCATTCAATGATCGTCACTTATGATGAAAAAAGAGGTGAACCTAGACGTTCACCAGAGATTCCTCATGATAATGAGGGAGATTGTATCAACTGCTACCATTGCGTAAAAGTATGTCCCACAGGCATCGACATCAGACGTGGAACTCAAATGGAGTGTATTGCTTGTACAAACTGTATCGATGCTTGTGACGAAATCATGGATAAAGTCGGAAAACCCAAAGGGTTGATTCGTTACGATAGTGAACTTGGAAAACAAGGCATCAAGGCCAAAAAACTTGGAGTTAGATCGATTATCTATCTAACTCTTTTGACTGTCATCTTTTCCACTTTCGTTTACAAACTCAATCATACCGACGAACTTAGAGTCACAATGCTTAGAGGAAGTAAAACAACCTTCAAGATGATCAAAACGGGGGACGAAGAACTAGTTCTCAATCATTTTAATGTCACTATTGATGCCAATGGCGGCAGCAAAGAAGGCGTCTTCTTCAAACTGAAAGATCCTGAACTCGCTTCTAAGATTGAAATTAAAACTCCACACATACCGTGGAAGTTGAAACAAGGTCACAATAAAACCCAACTCTTTTTTAGGTTTAACAAAGAACTCCTCGTTGGTGGTAGTAAAAATGTGACCCTACTCGTACTCACTGGAGAAAATCTGGAAAAGACAACACTAGTGAAAGAACAAGAGGTGCCACTTGCTGGACCTTTACAGTAGTTTTGCAACACATTCTGTACTGGCCATAATCTGGGCATCTCTTTTGATCGGACTTGGGGGAAGTCTTCACTGCATGGGAATGTGCTCTCCTCTTACTGCCAGCTTGACTAAAGGAAAAACTCAAAATGCAATGTACCAGTTCGGAAGACTACTCGGCTATCTTGTTTTGGGTCTCTCCGCCGGCTGGTTGACTTCTCTCATCTCAATCAGAAAAGATTCTCCGTTAATCGCTTCGCTTCCTATCCTGACTCTTGGAGCAAGTTTAATTATTGTTGGGTTCTTCGGATTGAAAAGCAAAAACAAGAAACCAGGGAAATTGGAAATCCTATTTCAACGAATATATGCAAGTGTGATGGTTAAAGCTGGAAAGCTTGGCAAGTTCTCACCGGTTCCCCTTGGCTTCATGACCATTACACTTCCCTGTGGACTGTTGTACGGTGTTGTCCTTGTAGCTGGTGCAACTTCAGATCCACTTCTCGGGGCCATCTCTCTATTCTTTTTTTGGCTTGGAACCCTTCCGGCAGTTTCTTTTGGTGGAGAACTTATTCACAGGATACTAGCTCCACTAAAGAACAGACTTCCAAGCTCATCTTCAGCTTTTTTAATTTTGATTGGTATCTTTACCATCAGCTACAGACTTTATAATATCTACGGGATGGAAGCTCCCATGTGTGTGAATTGATATGAATGAAGAACAAAATATTGAAATTCAAAAAAGTGAAGAATGTGAGAAAGAACTCAAAGGAACAGAAGGCCTTTTGATTAAAATTCTTTTCACTCTGACAATAGTAGGTATTCCTCTGGCCAGTGTTATTCTAATGTACTGGGCAATCAACCAATAAAAAGCCGCCCCTTTCGAGGCGGAATTTCAAAAAATTAAGAAGTCTGATTATTGATATAGATGAAGTTTCAATACATTTGAAAATTTACCGACCGCAGTTCGTTGCCGATCGATAGCGATCACTCTGATCTCATAACTTCCCCAACCTGGAAGCTGAACTCCCGGATGTAGGTTGTAAGTACCAGAAGTCTTCCAATAGATTTCATGCCCTAGACTATTTGTGCGATCAGGCGACGTCCCATTCGGATTACTGAAGCTAGTGTTTGGTTTACTGATTTCAATGACGTATCCAACAGCTCCCATCGATCGGAATGAGTCGAGATTGAACGAGATTGGAAAAATCTGATTTGGATTATTGGATCTGATTTCTGTTTGCCCAGCGACTGTAGGTGTTCCCGCAATTGATCCACCTGAGCCTCCACCTGAACCAGAAGATGGCTTATACCAACAAAGAGGTCTCAATCCAAACTCATGACCATCAACTCTATTGCATGTCCCAACGTTCGGATCACTTTGACCAATATCTTCAGAGTGATCGACATCACAAAGAGAACCTTGAAAGTAAGTATCAAGGCGACATTGATAGGCCGGGTGTGAATCATATGTTGTAGATACGACAGAAGGATCCGGTCTATCAAACCTAGGTGGCGCACCATTGGAAAGATCAGCGAACATCGCAGTAGTATCGAAACCGGCCATAGCTGCTCTTATACAGATGGATGATTCACTATTGTTCGGATGCTTTTCTTCACACTTAGATCTGACCAAAGGGTCTACGTCCATACTTCGAACGATAGATTCATTATCATCACTTTCAAATACTTTTCTAAGACATTTCATGACAGCAAAGTAATCACTCTGTCCCTCGTTAGCGGCCCAACTTCCAGCAGCTTCCTTGTACCTTGGATTACCACCAATATGATGCCCAACTTCATGGCAAGCAACGAGATACAATCCATCAATGGTCATTCGATGATGTCTTGCGAGACCACCAAAAATTTCCACGACAAAATTTGTCCCCTGCCTATAGGCCTGAGCATTGACGTTTCCATCACTCCAAAGATTTCGAAGGACCAAGTTGCCTCCAAAATTTCGAACAATGGGTTTATAGACACTTGAAATTCTCGAGAGAACTTCATCAACATTCTGCTGACTGATACTACCTAGATTTTTTGCATTAGGTGGGATGTACAAATTATTGTCTGGAAAGAATCCTTTTCCATCTACACACGTCCATCCTGGACCGGACAAAAGGATGCACATGACCCCAAGCAAACTTTTTAGCTTGGACTTCATCCTTAACCTCCGATGGGAACTTGACCTCCTATCGGGGTTTGATCAGAAAGACCTTTTTACTCTCAAGATTCATTACTCACTTCGGTAAAGTTTGCCGAAGATCCATTTAAAAGAGTCCATAAACACTAGAAATGCTGAACATGTGCCAGAAAAAGCAGGCATTTACGTAATTTAATAAAATATATTTATTTCGATCTAATTTTGAGATTAGAAATTTAAAGAAAAGATGACGAAGCTGGCGGCAAACACTATTAAAATCAATATATTACAAACCTAAAGAAACCCTAAATTTTTCCTACCTTTATATACCATTTTTACTAACCAAAATGACGCAAGTGGTCGATAATATTAATAAGCACGGATTCTGCGAACGTTGGTAAAGATTCGTTTACACATATGTGCGAGAGATTTTTGATGAAAAGACAGATGTCATCTAAAATTTTGATAAATTCTAAAAGTGATTCGTTAATCACCTCGCAGTCTTATAACTTTTTTTCACTAATTATCTTAACAATGTTTCTTCTCTCATGTGGTCGAGCTGGAAACAAAGCACTAGATCCAAATGGACTTGAAATTGGTGGGGATAATAAATCCAATCCGAATACAATTCTTTGTTATACAGGTCAACCTTGTTATCAAGATTTAGTATTACGTGCAGTTTCTGGAGGAGACGGTCTTCCTGGATTACAAGTTACTTTTTCAGAACAAACGAACTCAGGACTTTATATTGAAGCACCTGTTACAACAACTGACTTAGGTGGGTATGCAAGATCAAAAATGGTTGCTCCTTTATTTAGTTTTGATAATGCAATCGTTTACGGAACGGTAACAGGATATGCTGACCCAACACCATTCACAGTAAACATCAAACCTGGTGCCCATCATTTTGAGCTCACACAAGGTAATAATCAATCGGCAACAGTGAATCAAAATGTTCTCATCAAACCTATGATTAGAATAGTCGATATTGTCGGAACTCCTGTAATCGATTGGAATGTAATTGTTACTATAACAAATGGCAATGGGACGGTTTCTCAAACCTCACTTAAAACAAATGCAAGTGGTTTTGCCTCAGTTGATTGGACAATGGGAACAACAGTGGGAACAAATACCATACGTTTTTCTACTCCAATAATTTTTGGTTCTCCTTCTACAATGACATTCACAGCAACAGCAACTCCAGACGCTCCACAGAACTTGTTCTTAACAGGTACAAATAGCTTCGTTGCAGGAACCTGTAATGTATACACTGTCTATTCTAGAGATCAGTTTAATAACCTCTCCCCTGCTCTTGCAGATATTAGTGTTAACCTTACGGGCGCAGGGAATGGAACATTTTATTCCGATAGTTCATGTACTGGTGGGAATGAGATAACATCAACAACTATCACTACTGGAAACAACTCACAGGTTATTTATTACCGAAATACAGTAAGAGAAAATGTCACATTAGGTGCTGACGATTCAGGAGCACTTGTTGCATCGACAATCGGAGTATCAATACTCTCAGATGTTGCTCATCATATTGTAGTCTTTTCAGGAGATGGACAAAATGGCGTTGCAAATACAAACCTCTCCGTTGATCCAGTCGTTCAAGTTCAAGATCAGTTCAACAACCCTGTTGAAAATGAAAACATAAATTTTGTCGTCACGACTGGTGGTGGGTCAGTCACGCCATCTACTGCAACATCCGATGTAGATGGCAAAGCTTCTTTCACGCATAAGCTTGGAACAAGTATTGGATCAAATAGTGTAACTGCAACAGCGACAAATGCGATTGGAACGCCTTCAAGTGTTGTAATCAACTCTACTGCAGTTTCAGATGTCCCTCATAATATTTTATTAACAGGTCCCACATCAATAGTTGCAGGCGTATGTTCAGGTCCATACACATTAAGATCAAGAGATCAGTATAACAATTTCACAAATGCAATATCTAATATAACGCTTTCTCTATCAGGATTTGGAAGTGGTACAGCATTCAGTGACTCCTCTTGTACTGGAGGAAATGAGGTAACGAGTAGAACTATTACAGCAGGAAGTAACAATACTACTTTTTATTTTAGAAACACTCTGGCTGAATCAATAACTTTGAGTGAGTCAGATGGAGGCCCCCTCGTTGATACTACTATTGCAATAACGGTAGTTCCTGCGCCTGCGGACCATTTAGTTCTTAGTGGACCTACTCCAATAAACACAGATTCATGCTCTGGTCCATATATCATCGTAACTAAAGATCCGTTTAATAACTCTTCTAATCTCACTTCAAACACGACGATAAATTTGGCGGGTGGTGGTGCTGGTACTTTCTATTCAGACTCTGCATGCTCAGGAGGGAATGAAATCACTGGTTTAATAATAAATAGTGGGACTAACACGAAAAGTTACTGGTTCAAAAATCCTACTGGTCAGGGAATAACTTTGAATGTTGACGATCCTGGAGCATTAACTGCGGGGAATTTGGCCATCATTGTCGACAATGGACCACCTACAGACAATACGGCAAATCTTCAGTTCACAAACCAATATGATGCTAGTGGTAATAATATAGCTGTAACTTGGACGGCCTTTACTGATGATGACCTAACAAATCATAAACTGATAACTTATACAGATAGTAACTGTATCAACGGAGCTAATGATCACGGATATACTGGATCAACAGTTAACTCAGATAGTGCAATAATTGATAATCTACTTGATGGAGTATACTGGGCCAAAGTCATAGCTAGAGATAATGCTGGTAATGAAACGACTTCTTCATGTTCCACTGACTCTATTACAATTGATTTAACAAGCCCAACGGATAATGGTGCCTCTCTTCAATTCACGAATGTTTATGACAACGACGGAAATGACATTGCTGTTACATGGACAGCTTTCACTGATACAAATCTAGCAAATCACAGACTTACAACATACACCAATGCTACCTGTACAACAGGTCAAACAGTCCATCCCCTAACAAGCTCAGTTAGTAATGCAAACTCGACAGTAATTGATGGACTTTCTGATGGAATTTATTACGCGACGGTAACTGCTATAGATGCCGCTGGAAATGAAACGACATCGGCCTGCTCTACTGATACAATCATTGTGGACTCCACTGCCCCATCTGATGCTCCGGCCAATATCCAGTTCACTAATCTCTATAACAATACTGGTAACGATGTTGCTGTGACCTGGACAGCGTTCACTGATACTTATCTGACTGATCATAGAATTAGAACTTACTCAGATAGTTCCTGTACAACACTTGTGACCGATCATGGACTGACTGGATCAAATACAAACTCAAACTCAGTTATCATTGATGGACTCACTGATGGTGTATATTATGCGACAGTAACTGCCTACGATGCTGTTGGTAACTCAACCACCTCGGCCTGTAGTACTGATACGATTGAAATAGACCTTACAAATCCAACAGACAATACTGCTAACGTCCAATTCACAGACTCCTATGAAAATACAGGAAATAATATAGCTGTAACTTGGAACGCATTTACGGATATTAATCTGTCAAACCATCAAATCTATACATATACAAATGGTTCGTGTTCTACAGGAGAAACAGATCATGGACTTACTGGTTCTACGACAAATTCCAACTCAAGTATTATAAACTCATTAACTGATGGTCAATACTGGGTAAAGGTTCGTGCCATAGATTCGGCAACAAACTCTACAGTTTCAAATTGCTCTACGGACTCCATTATTATTGACTTAACAAATCCTACAGATAATGGAGCAAATCTTCAGTTCACTAATGTTTATGATAACGACGGTAACGATATCGCTGTCACATGGACAGCTTTCTCTGATACTAATCTTGTAAATCACAGACTAACTACATACACAAATGCTACATGTAGTGCTGGGCAAAACATACACCCATTAACAGGAAGTTCCAACAACTCGAACAATACAGTGATTGATGGTCTCGCCGATGGTATCTATTACGCCACTGTAACAGCAATTGATGCTGCAGGAAACGAAACCACATCGGCCTGTAGTACTGATACAATCATTGTGGACTCCACTGCCCCAACTGATGCTCCGGCCAATCTCCAGTTCACTAATCTCTATAACAACACTGGTAACGATGTTGCTGTGACCTGGACTGCCTTCACTGATACTTATCTGACTGATCATAGAATTAGAACGTACTCAGATAGTTCCTGTACAACACTTGTGACTGATCATGGACTTACTGGAAGTAGTACTAACTCTGACTCTGCGATCATTGATGGTCTTGCCGACGGTGTTTACTACGCGACTGTCACTGCTTACGATGCTGTTGGTAACTCAACCACCTCGGCCTGTAGTACTGACACCATCGAGAT
>JBFEVX010000064.1:0-21805 GCA_041546685.1 Bacteriovoracaceae bacterium
AAAAAAGAATATCAGTTCAAATATGATTCTGGCACAAGACAAACCAAAAGTGCTTGGAAGCACCGTTAGAGAGTTGATTAAAAAGGGAGACCCGATGCTTCTTTCATTAATCGTAGATAAGAATAACCTCACAACAATGTCAGACAGAATTCCATTTGGAAAACGATTCTTTACTTTGGAAGTGAAAGACAAGGCCATTAGCAATGGATGGATAAAACCTAACGATCATGTAGACATTATTGTTACGATGAGTTTACCAAATAAAGGTGAGACTACATTTAATCTATTAGAAGATATAACACTAGTATCCGTTGGCAATAAAACCGCTTGGGGAGATTTTAAAAATGGCTCATCAGATGAGATAGGCTTCTATGTCACTCCTGAGGAATTCAATTTATTGAAATTTGCTGAAAAAAAAGCGCATTTTGAAATAGCACTTAGAAATCCAGAAGAGATTGGTAAAAAGAAAAACAATTCAAAACTGGGCGTGAATCTCAATGAGTTTCTTAATAGTGAGCAAGTTAAAAAAGCGGATGGAACAAATGAACTCAAAATCAACATCAAAAGATAATCTTAAATTTATAAGTGGTCAGACGACAACTGAATATGTCGTCTTGGCCTCCATAAGCATCGGACTCCTGGCGCTTTTCTCAATATTTGAAGGAGAAGCATTAGATATTTTCAACCGGGAAACTCTCCTGGTTCTCAAAAGTATACAACTTCCATTCTAGGATAAACATGTACCCAAAAATCAGATATATATTAAATGACAAACCACAAGAACTCTATTTTTACCAAGACAGGCTCCTGATTGGGTCTGGTCCATTTTCGCAAATTCGATTTGATGAGAGGATTGGTAAAATTGCTGCCGTTCTTTTTTTGAAAAATGGCCTGGTTGAATTTAAATGTGTTGAAGAGTCACCTTCTATTTATTCTGAAGGGGGTAAACTTAAGACCGGAGAATCATGGTTATTGGACAATAATAGGAAAATAGCAATTGGTCCCCACGAGATTGAGATTCTGTTTTATGAAGACAAAGAAGATAAAGCCCCACAAGACAATTCTTTACAGTACTTACTAGAGAATGATTATACAAAATTTCGATTGTTGCTCACACAAAAAGTACAAGATGGTCTTAATGGAGAAGGTCGAGAAATTAAAGAAGATGATCAGCAAATGAAACAATTTGCAAGTCTTATCATAAGAAAAGAAATCTACGAATTAAATATTCCTTCTGATTTTAAATTTAACAAGAAGACAATTGAAAAACAAATTCTTGATGAAATATTTGGTCTTGGCCCACTTGAAGAGTTGCTAGAAGACCAGAATATCTCTGAGATCATGGTCAATTGTAGAGATCAAATTTTTGTTGAAAAAAATGGTGGGCTGACTTTGAGTGAAATTGGCTTCACCTCAGATCAGGCCCTCATAAACGTAATTGAACGGATAGTATCCGAGGTTGGGAGGCGAATTGATACTTCAAGCCCGATTGTTGATGCTCGTTTGCTGGATGGATCCAGAGTCAATGCCGTTATACCTCCTATCGCACTCAAGGGACCTAATCTAACCATCAGAAGATTTTCTAAGACCCCTATCACAACAGACAAGCTGGTTAACTTCGGAAGTTTTACAGAGAGAATGGCAGATTTCTTCAAAACTGTAGTTGAACAACACAAAAATATTGTTATAAGTGGAGGCACAGGCTCAGGTAAGACAACACTCCTCAATGCTCTTTCAGGATTTATACCAAATAATGAACGAATCATCACAGTGGAAGATGCAGCGGAACTCCAGCTACAGCAAACTCATGTTGTTTCTTTAGAGACAAGACCTGCAAACTTGGAAGGTAAAGGTGCCATACCTATCAGGCATTTGATAAAAAACACTCTCCGAATGCGTCCGGATAGAATTATCGTAGGCGAATGTCGAGGAGGTGAAGCACTAGATATGTTACAGGCCATGAATACAGGGCATGATGGCTCTATGACAACAGGGCATGCCAACACTCCTGAGGATATGCTAAGACGACTTGAAACAATGGTCATGATGTCAGGAATGGAACTCCCTTTGTCAGCTATTAGAGAGCAGATTGCTTCAGCAATATGCGTAATTATTCAGCAAACAAGAAGAAAGAACGGTAAAAGACTTATAACGGAAGTGAGCTGGATACAGGGTGTATGTAGGGAGACTGGAAGATATCTGACCTCTACATTGTTTAAAGCTGATAAACAAAACAATATTCATGAATATACAGAAAATATCAATCGCTTCCTTGAGGAAGAGGAAATTGAGTGGAAACTGATGAATAAGGTGGAAGCATGAACCAAGTTTTAAATTCAGGACTCTTGTTGAGTCTTGATGCCCTAAGCCTCGGACTTCTCTTGTTCGGCGCACTTCCATGGTACAGAGAAGGAAAGTACAAAGGAAAATCAGCCAAGGGAATGGATTCATCAAGTACTGCTGCCACGATTTACTCTGTTGCAATCTTTCTAATTTTTTCACTAGTTGGATTTTCTCTTACATGGAACATCATAATTGCAGTAAGCATATGGTGGCCAATGAGAAAGATTCTTAAGAAGAGAGAAATGAGTAAAGCAAAAAAGGAATTTGACGCCAACTTGGGAGAGGGACTACAAATAATTTCTAACTCACTGAGGGCCGGACTCACATTAAAAGATGCGCTTCGTGCATCTGTAAAGAGTGCTCCAAAACCCTTTTCAATCCAGATCGAACTCATTCTCCAGGACTTGAACATTGGAATCCCCATGGCCGAGGCTTTAGAGAAGGCATCCAGGAAAATTGATACAGATAATGCTGGTTTGGCCTTTGGATCAATGTTGATAAGTTCAAGAACGGGGGGAGATCTCCCGTCAATGCTTGAAAAGATCATTCATACAGTAGGACAAAGAGAAAGGATTAGAGGAAAATTAAAAGCGCTTACTGCACAAGGAAGAATGCAGGCCATACTGGTCTGTTCTGCTCCTCCACTTCTCTTTATTTTCATGTATTGGTTCGATAAATCAAGAATACAACTACTACTCGACCAGACCTTGGGACAGATCTTACTTGGTCTCGCTGTCTTTTTAGAGTTAGTTGGAATATTTGTTACCAAAAAAGTTATGAAGCTAAACTTATAGGATTGATATGAATTACTTGATACCAATAATAGATTTTATAAATACAAGTCTGGTTACCTTATCTATTTTATGGATGATAAAAGGTTGCTATCAAAAGAATCCATATCTTTTCAAGAAAGATAATGCCACTGAATGGTTAAATTTGTTGGCGATAAGGCTTGTTCCTTTCATTGATAAACTTGGAATTGAAGATTATAGAAAAAACATTATGCAGAAACTAGAAACACTAGGAACAGCGAATAAAGATCAAAGGGCCAGTTATTTTATATCTTGGCAATTGACTCTGTTGATTACTGTCTCAATAACAACCTATTTTTTACTGAGCTTATTTACGAAAAAAGCACTTCCTCTATCAATCATTTTTGGTCTCATCGCTTATATGATTCCATTCATTAAGATTACAGAACAATCATCAATTATTACAAAGGCCTGCGATAGGCAACTTCCCTACTTTATAGATTTCTTGTCTCTCACGATGGGAGCAGGTCTGGATTTCAACAATGCTCTTGATTCAGTCATCTCATCAAGTAAAAAGACCCCATTGACTGACGAATTTCAAAGAGTGATGAGAGATATAAAACTAGGCTCTCCTAGAAAAGATGCACTCTTAAAAATGGACCAAAGGATGAATGTTCCATCATTGAGACTTTTCATCCATACACTTGTACAGGGAATTGAGCTTGGTACAGACATGCTTAAAACTCTTGGAAATTTATCTCAAATTTTTCAAACCAAAAAATTCCAAAAGGCAGAAGAAGATGCAGGAAAAATATCAGTCCAAATGATGATCCCCATGATGGTATTTGTCATGCCTTCAGTCATGATCATCCTCCTTGGACCTCTTGTCCTTCAGTATGCTGGACAAATGTAAGCAAACTCAATCAAAATATCTTCTTTAGAACTGATACTCTTTGCATGGCACATTTTCCAATAACTCAAGGTGGTATCTATGTTCAAGTTGTTGCTGTTTATTTTATCCCTCACATCTTCACTTTTCTTCACAAAAATTTACGCACAGGATGATGTAAAATCCATGGAGCATAAAACAGTGGCCTTGGTGTTAGGTACTAATCCAGAAGATATAAACGTCCCTTCAGTTGAATTATTCAGAAAAGTCAAAAATTATCTAGACCTTTCTGACTATTGGGTAATGAACCCCTCTTGGTCGACAAAAAAGGCCATTGGAAAGCTTGAAAATGCTGATTTCCCCTACTTCGGATCTATTCCATTTTTTGATCGACGTGAATTGCAAAACAGCCTTAAGAATGGAAACAAAGGCTCCGGAATAATTGCCCCAGTTCAAGTAATGCTCGATACTCTAGCACTAGAGGGTGCAATTCTTGTTGATTGTGAACCTATTGGTGATGACACTGTTAAGGCCTGTGGATTGTACTTTTATGATCGAGCTTCAAGAAAAATCGTTGCTGCAGCTGAAAAAGAATTTGTGGCAGGAGTTAAAGACGCATCAAACTGGGCAGGAACTCTTACCTCTTCTCTTGCTGAAGGAATGAATCACATCAGAGATAAAAGAGAAAAGCTTGCAGTAAATTCCATTCTTGAGCACACAAAAGACGATCGTGAAAAACCAATGCAATGGCTGATGGAACTCCAATTACATGGAGGTAAGATTAATGACTTCAGTTATGTAAGTGGAACTGTTCCTTCTGGAGAAATGATTATTGGAAGAACTGGGGAAAACTTCGGGTTTGGTTTAGGCGCCTTTTTTACACAAAATAAAGAGACTGCAGATCTGGCCGAACCAATGTTTAAAGAAGTTTCAGGACAGTTCATTTTTAATTCAAAAGCTAATGCAGGAGAAAGCTTAACATGGGACTTCCACCTAGGCGCCGGTTACGCTAAACGGAGCCTGACGCTAGTGGGAGGTGATGCTCTGGAAACAGAGGATCTCAAGCTTTCAGTAGGTCCTGGTCTTTTATGGAATATGAGCGACAATGCGGCCTTTGGGCTTGTTGGTAAATACGATCGCTACATGGAGCTCGAAAATAGAAATAGGCTCTCTAATCCAAATCTCTCTATGTTTGAAGATGACTTTCGTATAGGTTTTAGACTACAAACTAGATTCTAAATGCCCAAAACTTTGGCAAATTTATATTTCTGTTTGCAAAAATAGTTGACAAAATTGATACACTGCGTCATAATCTGACCATATCCTCACCATGAGGGTATGGTTTTTCAAGTAATTTCAAGCATTTAATTCGTACATTTATTGAGCACTTAGGAAGAGACACTCAGATATTGGCACCAAGGAGGGAGCAATGGATTTCGCACTATCAGTACCTGTATTTCAAACTAACAATCCAATAATCAAAAGAATCACAGAATATACTATTATGAACATGGCCGAAGAGATCACTCTTGAGGACCTTGCTGGAATTGGTAGAGTATCTACATTTTATCTTTGTCGATTATTTAAAAAAGAATTGGGCCTTTCACCTATGAAATGGTTATGGCTTCAAAGAACGATGGCAGCTGCTGCCTTCCTTCTCACTGATAGAAAGTTTTCGTTAACAGATGTAGCCTTTTCTTGTGGGTTTACGTCATCGGCCCATTTTTCAAGACTATTCAAGAGCACTTACGGCGTGACCCCAAGTCATTACAAAAAGCTAAATAAAATTGGAATTGAGAACTATCCTGGAACTGGAGTCATCCCAAGGATTATCGAAGGTGAACAAAAAGATAATATGATTTTGATGTCAAAAGATCTTTTTTAATAATTGTTTTCAGTAAATAAGATATTTCTTTTACAAAACTCCTTGTCTTTAGTGATAGTCACAGACAAGGAGTTTTTATCATTAACGAAAGTTTGTTGCCACATATTCATTTCTTGTAAGCGCTTATTTCCAAGTGGTTTATAACCATCACTTAAAAGCTTCTTCTCATGTTTGAGTACATAAGATGTGTAATTACATTTTTTCTTATCTTCTATCCAATGAAATTTACTCTTACTTGTTAATAATAGCCAAGATGGATTGTTTTGAAGTTCTAATGCAATTGACTTCATATCTTCAATAGTTGATGTTATTTTAAGATAAAGATTCTTATCTATAGGAAAAACATTAACAACTTTATTGAGTTTTTCATCAAACCAAGTCCAACCCTTTCCATGCGCCTGCCCCATAGATACAGAGTCAGGGCTGAAGCTTCTATCAAGCATTACAACATCGAGATCGTATGAATTCTTCCATGTTTTAAAAGTCGCCTTATATGCAAGAGCTTCAGTAGAAAGAATAAATAGACCAAGTGTTAAAACCTTATTTTTCACAAGCCCGATAGTACATCCATATTAAGAATGTCTTTTGAATGAAATTGAACATTTTCAGTCAAGAAATTTTGTCTGAATCAAGTAAACTTAAAATGACCAAAGGAGGTCAGATGAGTTGCAAAAAAATTCTTTTAAAAGATCAAAACGGTATCTCAATGGTTGAATTCCTTATCGGCTTCCCTCTCTTCCTTCTAAGCACACTGATGGTACTTGAAATCGCATACATGAATGCTGACTCTCACCTCGTTGAATTAGCTGCATTTGATGCAACGAGAGTCTTAAGTGCTAATCAATATGATGATATGCCTTGTGGTCCCGAAGCAATGAATGCCGCAAGAGAAACTGTTACGAGAAGGCTTGCCGCCACTTCAGGCAGTGTTGAGCAAGTAGGATTAATGCTCGACCTCCCAGACCTTGGAAAAAGTTATTTAGATTTGATTACTGCTGGGAATTTCAAAAGTGTTGTAGAAACGAATCTTAGAAGACTACCCATGAGTGAAGTCTCAAGTCGGATAACTTGTAGTTATAATGCTACGACTGACAACATCACAGTAGATGTAGACTATTATCGCCAACCAAAATTTCCGATTGTAGGAAAAACTTTATTCCAAATATTCAGCATGGCCGAATTTCTCGAACAGGGAAGAGGCATTACAGGAATGATCAAATATCTAGAGGAGTTAACTAACACTGCTCCTCTGGACGCTAACAACTTATTCACACCATATGCTGTCATGGATGACCCATCTAAATTTGAAAATCTCAAACTCGAATATGGGAAAGTTGTAAACGATTGGAAGATGAAGACGCGTGAAATTTTGGCCAAAATTACTTCTGAGCTGAATGATTCGGCCACAGAAGAAGAAAAATTAGAGTATATTGTATCAAATCTACCTGATATCTATAAAAAAATTCCTATTAACTCTTCTCTCACACTTAAAAGGAAACTTAACAGATCTGGATCCATTCAAGACGTGAATGGAACAACTAGAAAGCCCTGGCATGGAAAGATTCAAGGATTGATTAATATTGATGGTGAATTCAATACTTGGGCAAAAGATTTGTCAGTAGAAAAAGATCAGGATTTAAAAGATGGAGTGAGACTATGAGTATGAAAGATCAAAGCGGATCCACAATTGTGGAGTTTCTGATTTTCACTCCAATAATGGTTCTGCTGGCATTCTATGCTACAAAAATATCTCATCAAGAAAAAATGAAAAAACATAACCTTTTAACCGGACGAAATATGCTGTTTCAAGGAAAGGTAGGAATTCAGGGACTCGATGATCCAGAATCGGCTGTCTCAAATTTCAGGGACAAAAACAAACATCTTACGAGTGCAGAAACTTTAATAATGAATATCAAGGAAGGTATTTCAGAAAATAATTCACTTGAGCAGCAAGAAATATCAAAACTAGAATCTACAGTCCTCAAAGCTCCTTCTGTAGATGCTAATCCAGAATATATTCAGTACTCAGACAATGTAGCGTTATTTGCTTCAGCATTAAAAAAAGGTAACGAAAAAAACAGAAAAATTGAAGAGTCTCCCCTATTTGGAAACTCAATGACAATGAGAAAAAGTGTTCTAAGACTGAAAAAGAATGGTGAAGCTGATGGTTTTCAAAAATCAATAGAACATATCCAGGATTTTTATGCAAAAAAAGAAAGCAGTACAAACAGTACTCCGGATCTTGTGAGAAGGCTGTATTTTAGAGGTGATGATTTGTATCACAATCAAGCAGGCCAGAAGCTGGCAATTCCTTCATTACAGTTGGTAAATGGTACAGACAAGTGGGCCTCTACAAATGATTCAAGCCAAAGCAATGGTTTTTATCAGAACTATTGCCAAGGTAAATTCACTTCTTATAGCAAATCCTGTGGAGATACCGATTTTCTTTTACTGGAACGTCCCTCCTTTGCCATAAAAATTCATGAACTGGCAGAGGCCAAGATTACTTTATTTAATATTTTAAATAATGCAGAAATTGCCCCAATACAGGCCAATCTTTCTGCTGAATGGGCCAATCAAAGTGCACAATTTGACAATGGATGGTCAGAGGAAAGCACTACTGCACATAAAGAATTGGTTAATACAAATGGATTTATCGATCCAAATCTTCATGTAAACCTTTCTTATCTAAAGGATAATCACCACAGCAGTACTAACAATACAGAAACATTTAATAACAAATTACACGAAGATATTAACCCAGTTCATAAAAACGTAGAGGATATCTATCATGTCCAATAAGCTTAATAACGAAAGAGGTCAGATCACCATCTATTTTCTATTATTTATTGGTGTTGTACTGGCAGCAATAAATTATTCTATGACAATAGCCAGGGTGACGACAGAGAAGATGGAAGATATCACGGCATCAGATCTAGCTGCAAAATCGCTGACAGATCATACATCAGCTGGATTTAATCTTATCAGCACAAATAACATCGCTATCGGTGCTGCACTACATATCTCGGCATCGACTCAATTCATTAGTCGGTATCAAAGTATCTTGAAAACCTTAAGCTACAATCAATCCGATGCAACGAAATTAAATAAAGTTGAACTAATTAAAGACCAAGATCCAATTTTTGAAGAAGCTCATGCGCTCAGTGGTCATCTGATAGAAAGTGCAAAAAGCATAACAACATTCAACAAAGAAATTGTTTCTAACTGGATTCAAGCAGGAGCAGATAAAGCTTACGAAAGTTACAAACTCAATAAGGCAGGATCATTACCAGTCATAACGATGGGTAACAGGCCAGCAGGAGACGGAAATCTTAACTATCAAAGATTAAACGTATCATCACTTGGAAATGCCTATTGTCACAGTATTAAATCAAGTCAAAGTATGACGAATAGAAATAACGCAGCCCTTTGGCTAGGTCAGATATATGAATCCCTAAACGGTAACAATACTTTACCTCAAAAAGTTGATACTCTACAGAAGTCAGCTCAGAATGCCATTGAGAAGGCCGAATATGATATAAAAACGCAATTGTCATTTTATCAGCAAGAATTTAATTCCAAATGTCAGAGCTGGCAGCATAAAAATATGACCGAGCAGGACTATCTATGGTGTAAAACATATGCTTTTTGGACCAGCAACAATATAGAATACCCGTTTCCAAAATTTGAAGGTTGTGGCCTTAACCTCGGAGGGGACCTTGCTGGACAAAGTGAGTTTTTCACAACGAACGATATAAGTATTGTTAGTAATGCCAATGGGCAGCCGAGGATAACCTTTTGCCATATCAACCCTTCAAAAGAAGGTGACCTTATGACAGCTCAACCCTCAATTGTTTTGGGTCATTTGGAACAGCATCCTGAAGATTATCTAGGAAATTGTCGTCCACATGGAGGAAATCCTGAAGAATTTGAAATAGGTTTCATTTATCCCGATATCAACAGTATCGATGATTATCAAGATTTCCAAAGATCTCTTCAACTATCCATCTTAGCGAATTCTCCCCTCTTGAACGAAAATGAAATCAAAACAACATGTCCGGAAGGTTTTAAAGATCAAGTAAGTGGTGTCTGTACATATAATCCAAGTGGACACGATGTTCTCTTTGCTTCCCATAAAGAGGAAAATCTTTGGCAAAGATCGAGTTGGTCTTATTCAGAGAGTCGTTCAGTCTATCAACCATCACAAGAAGATCCCCAAGGTGCGATCGTAAAAGATCCACAAAATGAATTCATGAAAGCAAGAATGCAAATGTTCTGGCCTGCATGGACAAGTAGAAACAATACCCCGGACATGCTCCCTCGAGTCATTCAAGAACTGAGAGCAATATAGGAGAAAATATGATCAGTGAATCTAAATTTGCCAATTGGTGTATAGAACTCTCCGACTCCATTGATGCAGGAATTGGCATCATGTCACACTTGGATAATATAGACGGTTCAAGTGGGAAAGAAGTTAAATACGATAGAAAAATAAAAGAAAATCTTGAACAAGGAAAATCTTTTTCTGAATCCATAATTTATCCTTCAAAAAGGAATAAAATATTTTATTCATCATTGATAAAGACAGGTGAAGTGTCCGGAAATCTTTCACATGCATTAAAAGATTTGGGTGAGTATATTGAATTCAGAGAAGATATTCAAAGCAGGGTTAAATCTCTTATCATCATGACATTCATCAAACTAATCGCACTTGCTGTCTTTCTGGCAGGTGCTACTTACTTATTAGAACTAGTTGGAAAACCTAATATTGACCTAGTGGGACTTGGCTTTAAAGGAAAAAGTGGCGCTATCGATATGCTTGAATATTCGGGACTGCTTATAACAGGACTTGGTATTCTGACCTGGCTTGCTTTTTATCTCTCAAGATTTTCATTTTTTGAAAAAATATATTCAATGATTCCTGTTCTTGGTAAAGCATTAAAAAACTTTGCTCTCTATAGAATTACTTACACAATGAAACTTTCAATGAATTCAGAGATGGGAATTAACGAATCTATGAAATTAGTCTTTGATTCAAGTGGATCCAAGGCCTTCCAAAAACATCATCGAAAAGTGATGATGAAGATTCAGCAAGGATATGGTCTTTTTGAATCGACATATAAAATCAAATGGATTCCTGACAATCTAAAGAAGGCCATAAAATACGGTGAGCAAACTGGACGTCTTCCAGATATGGCGGCGAGACTCGCCGACCAATACAAACGCAAGGCCAATGAAACACTAGAATCTTTGATTGGTCTGGTTAAAATGCTTATGAAATTCGTAATTTTAGGCATTTGCTTCTTTGCAGTTGGTTCAATCATTTACTCAGTGGCAGTAAAACCAATGATTGAGGTGTTTAAAAACTTTTAAACTGGACAGTTTTGCTTCCTTGAAACTGCCCCTACGGATTTGATACTGTAAAGGGGATGAAGGAACTTATCGAATGGCCAATGGTCTTATCCTTATTCCTCTTTTCCCTGGTTTTCATTCATGAACTCGGTCACTTTGTTGTGGCAAAAATTCTAGGTTTCAAAGTTACTGAGTTCTCCATTGGATTAGGACCCAAAATATTAAAGTACAATTTCAAAGAAGTCACCTTTGCATTATCTTTACTACCCATTGGCGGGAAAGTATCGATTAAAGGTGAAGATCCAATGAAAAGCACTGAGGAAAAAGGTGATTTTCATTCCTCACCTCCGTGGAAAAAACTTGTCGTTGCACTAGCTGGTCCAGCAAGTAACATCATGATGACTTTGATTCTGTTTTTTGGCCTGGCCTTTACTGCACCGGAACTCAAAAATGAGTCTATTCTCTATAGAATAGATAAATCATTGGAATTCTCTACTCTATCTACAAAAGAGTGGTCCTCAAAAATCGTTGATGGTGCAGTATCACTCTTTGCTAATAAGGCAAATGCTAGTGACCAAGCACTCTCGGGCCCGCTATCATTGACTAAAACAGCAGTGGACACTTATCGTGCCTCATTCAGAATATTTCTGGAGTTTCTCGCCGTCATAAGTCTCAATCTGGCGTTCATCAATCTTCTCCCTGTGCCCTTACTTGACGGTGGTCATGTATTTACAGGAATTATTGAAACGTTAACCCGCAGGAGAGTTCCTCTTGCCATCATGAGCAGAGCGAACAAAATTGGAATGTATTTAATTTTAAGTTTAACTGTAACAGCAGTCGGTCAGGATTTGATTTATCTGATTCCATAAAAAAGGCCTCCGAATTGGAGGCCTTATTTATATAATAAGTGTTTGAAAATTACTTAGCTCTTGTCAAAACCAATTTGATTTGACCTCTTCTTTCTACAGCACCATTATTAGTAACAACAATGTCACCGAGAACTTTGGTATGTAGTTTTTCAGAGAATGGTGATCTTTCTACTTTAAACTCCATAATACGGCCAGTTCTGTTCCCATTAGAGTCTTTTTCAATCATATGGAACTCATAAACATTTTGACCAAGGTAGATCATTTTACTGAAGTCACTTTCAGCAGCCATTTGAGCAGAACCATCAACATTCATCTTAACGTTACCGTTATCATCTTTTTGATATACAGTTTTGTATTCAAGGGCACCAATTCCCCACTCTCCAAACTTTATATCAATATAACCATCCTTGATATCAAATACGTTTTTTTCACCAGCGTATGTGATATATGTCTTGATCCAGTTGACCTGAGAGCTTTCCTCGACATAATCAATCATTGGTCTGTTGTCTTCACCGTACATAATCTGACCAGCATCATCTCTTACATATCTTGTTGCTTGAGGATCTAATGCCGATTGGACTCTTGATAGTCTCTTAGCGAGGTTTTTAGTAATATTACCTTGCTCGTCTTCTTTTTCCTGTCTCTTCTTGATGAGTGGGTCTAATTCTTCAGTTTTAATACGATCCATTTCATCTTCAAGAGGCTTAACTTTTAAAGCAAAATACTCATCTGCCGAATCTTCTGCATCTTTCACTTTTACTTTTTGCTCATCAACTTCTGTTCTTTTAGAAGTAATCTTACCTTCAAGCTCTTTACACTCAGCTGTGTTTGGAGTTGCTTGGCAATTTTCTACGGAATATTCTTCTTCTAACTGAGCAAGTTCAGTCTCAAGTCCATCAAGTACTTTCTGTTCTTTCTTAACAACACTTGTTTTGCGACTGTGATTCTTTCTTTCATTACGATGTTCTTTCTTAACATCATTATATTTCTTCTGGATTGGACCTCTTTGAGTCTCAATTTCTTCTATTTCTTTTGAGAGTTCTTCTCCTCGTGTTAATTGAACCTTTGACCAGTCGTCAAACTCATCCCCAGAGAGGAAAACTTCTGCAGAAGTATTAGCAATATAATCTTGGTAAGATCTTGCATCAACAATACCGGCTTCTTTTTGACGATTATAAAATTCTTCAGTTGGCCAAAGGAAAGCTGTAAGAGAGTCAGGCTCCTTATTTGCTTTATATCCAGCAGGAAAAGACTGTCCCTGCATCATCTGAATACCATCTTTTTTAGCAGTATCTTTTCTCAACTCATTACATGATACCGAAAGCACGAGAATCAGAGGTAGTACTAATAGCTTTTTCATCTCTAACTCCTCCTAGAAAAATACCGCTAGTTCAGCAGCAACTGTTGTGTCGTTAGTAACATTCTTTCCAGCAAGTGGAGTGCCAAGGGATATATTGACCTCCAAAGGCACAGCAAACTGTTTTCTTTTAAATGCTGGAATCGTTGAATATCCAATTCCTAATTGTGCAGCATGAAGTCTCTGGCTGGTTTTTTGCCCCATCCAGTCATATCTATATGACTCATACTTGTCACCAGAGTAAACATCTCCCTCCTTATATTGGAAAGAATATTGTCCTCTTAGCTGAATACCGCTATCCATTAGGTAATTTGCACCTAGAGAAGTATAGATAATATCTCCAAGATCTCGATTCACTTGATAATCGACATCTGGTGTAACTGTTGAATCGGCCTTCTCTGGAACACGCTTTGCTGTAGTGTCAGAAATTTGCCATGTATATGAAGCTCTGGCAGAAATCGTCATACGTGAAGTCATATTCAAGTCAACATTGATTCCGGCAGAGACATCAAACTGACCATCTCCTGCGCCAACATCAACAACTTTATCAATATCAGCTTCTTCACCGGTTGGAAGAACAATACTGTTTGTTAGTGAAATGGCATAATCTTTTTCATTTTTGAGCTGGATTTTATTTACGACTCTGATGTCACCCAGCATATCTTTTTGCTCATCGGCCAAAGGCTTATAACCTTTCTTCGCAATTGAGTCTGCAATTGCATTATTAGTCTTTTGTTGAACTTCTTGGGCCTTGAAACCCTTTCCTTCAGATACTAGTTGATTCGCAATACTCTGTATTTCGGATCCAGCGAGAAATCCTGTGTCTACATTTGTTTTTGATTCAACGACTGGTACGACAATAGCGGCCGTCCATTTTCTTGTAATACCCATGGCAAATACGGGAACCTGGGCATCAACCTCAACATTTACAACACCAGTTGTTTCACCAGCGGTAGCATTAAGATCCTTTCCATGTCTTTGTAGGTATCCTTGGAGGATTCCTTTTTCAAGAGCAGTATCTTTTCCATCAATCAGCTTATTGTAGGAAACATCAACATTGAATGCGTCACCAACACCAACAGAATTACCAAATTCATCGTACTTGGAATTAGCTTCGGCCATAACATTGTTGTAACGCAAATTTCGTACTCCTTTTGGAAGTACTTTAGCGTTGTCAAAAGCAACTGGAACAGCAATATTTCCCGCCATCACTGATGTACTGGCAAGAAGTACCATTCCTAAAATTGTGTGTTTCTTCATATATCCTCGCTGATTGAGTTAGGGAGAGGCCCGATCCTCTCCCTTTCTTCACTAAATCAAATTAACATTTGAAGTCTTTGGCCATTGAAGCCGCTTCTTTAATCTCTTCTTTTGTCTCAGGAATTCTGGTCTCAAGAAGAGTTTCTGCATCTTGCTTCATGAAGTTGTTAAGAAGTTTACAGGCCTCTGTTTTCTTCTTATTTTTCTTCAAAGTGTCAGCAAGATAAAGGTTATTAAGTCCGTGAACTGATACAGTTCCATCGTCAGAAAGTGTATTCTCAACAGCTTCCTTTAGAAGTCTTTCAGACTTGTCATCGTCACCACCAGCAAAACCTGGAAGTTTGAAATAAAGTCTTCCCAGAATTCTGTTCGCTCCGTACTCTTCAACATCTTCCATACCAAGATCAGAAATCGCTTGCATGTTTCTCTTAAGTTCTGGAACTCTTGAAAGTGAAGCAATAATACCTTTGGCTTCACCGTATTTTCCTAGGTTTGCACCGTAGTAGAAATATGACTTCGCTAGTGACTCTTCAAGGTCAAAATCACCATCAGTTTGATCTTTTAGTAGATCGATGGCCTTTTGAGCTTGATTGTAACCAGCTTCGTGTTTTTTCATTTTTTCTTTGTCATCCTTTGCCTTAGTACCAACGTAATAAGTTGCAGCAGATTGCTTAACTAGAAGATTGGCCTTTTCGCCTTTCTCTGAAGCAGCAGAAGCAAGTTGGCCGTAAAGATCAGCAGCTTTTTGTGCGTTTGCTACAGCAGCTCCTCTTTCAGCAAATAGTTGGTCAGCAGTATCTACATCGTTAGCAAATACGTTGAATGTCATTGTCATTGCAGCAAGTACTAGCAAATTTCTCATTTTCCCCTCTTTTGTTAGTTGTCTCTAAGGTTGTTGTTTTTAAATTTTTTGGAATCTAACTAATTTTTCTAGAAATTTCATCCCTTTTGTAAAAAAGAGATACCAATAAAAGTTGGCAGAATGCTTTTTATTTCGCTGAGTTATGTAAGATTTTCAAAGTTGGTTGACAGAAACGGGGAGATTTCGTCAACTATCGTTCGAACTAGCTGAAAAGTGATGGAGTATCAGTTCCAAGCCAATCAAGCCCTATCTCAAGAAGTTGATTTTTAAGTTCCATGTCATTGCAATTCCAACCACAGATTTCAATACCTGACTGATGGGCAGACTCTACAAATTTTTTGTCGAGGTACGAAATGTTTAGAGAAAGCGTACTCGCCCCACAGCTTTTGGCGAGATTTTCAGGGTCGGCCGGAGTGCACACCATAAGAGCGGCCAGTTTGATTGAAGGGTCACTTTCATGAATTGTTTTCAATTGTCTATGATCGAATGATTTGATGACTATTGAATCTTTATGACCACTTTCTTGAACAATTTTCAAAACTTCTACAACAGAATCATCTTTAAGCTCAATGAATAACTTGGCCTTTTCACATACGACAGGTATTACGGTTTCTAATAGTTGAAGCTTTTCTCCGTCACCATAATCAAAAGCGTGTAATTGCTCATAGGTCATTTGGGAAACCTGTCCATTACCGTTGCTGGTACGATCAATCGTTTCATCGTGAATGACAACGATTTTCCCATCCAAGGTCATTCTAACATCCAATTCAATTCCCTTCATTCCACACTCAAGGGCGTACACAAAGCCACTCATTGTGTTTTCTGGACGCTCAAACCTGGCTCCTCTATGACCTAAGAGTTTCATCGTTTCTCCTGTAATGTTTACCAACAATAAGCTTTATTCTGGCAAACTTGTTTCAATGAGGCCATAAGATGCGGATTCTCAGGGGGGATCATGAAAAAAATCTTACTAGGTTTAGTGGCCTTGATGTTTTCTATTTCGGCATTTGCATCACTTGACCAGGGTGATGTACTAAAAGTTCTCAAAGGTCGATACGAAGTAACCATGGGTTCTTCTAAAACGAATTTTGTTATTCGTTCAAGCGGAAAGATCATGATGCTTTCAACAAGTGGTGATTTTGAGTATTCGGAAGGCGAACTTTCTTTTATTGGAAGTTCAAACTCACTAGGTCCAGACGGGCTCCCTGTAGCAAGTCTTGTATTTGGAGCTGGCTCAGATGAAGAAACTAGAGACATTCATATTCTGATGACTGTCGATCAGGACTGGTCTGATGAAATGAGCATTAAAGTTATCACATCATTCACCACATTCAACGATGGTCCTAATGATGTTTCTAGTTATGAGGGAACTAACCCAATCACTGTCAAAAAATACAATAAGAAAACCAAAAAATACGAATTGATCAAGTAGATGTTGAATAAGTTGTAGTTGAAGCTGACTAATCCGGAAGATCGTAACGGGTCTTCTGGATATTCAAAAGCTTCCAGATTTCCATGTTGAAATCATCAGATTTAAAGTTGGAATAATCAAGATGAACCATCTCTCCAACTTTTAATGAATTCATGGCATTTTTACTTTCAAATTCAATCGTCTTATCAAGCTTTTTCCCAACCATCCATTCACAAGTCTTTTTGTTTTTTCCATGAACTTTTGAAGGTTCGAGTTGAACTTCTATGGTCAAAGCACTTGCTTTTCCACCGATCTTTTCAGAAACTTTTAAAAGCTTGGCCTCCACATTACATTCTTCGAATGTTGAAGCGAACAGCGTGGAAATACCAAGTAATGTAGAAACAAGTATTGAAATCATTGATAAATCATAACACAAAAGGCCTATGATTATGGAAAAAGAGTTTTGGCTAAATGTCTGGGAAGACGGCCAAAGACTTGGTTTTCACCAAGAAAATTACCATTCACTTCTTCTCAAGTACTTTGATAAACTTGAAACCAGGCTAGGAAGTCGCATTCTTGTTCCTTTGTGCGGCAAAACGTGGGACTTGGAGTGGCTAGAAAGAAAAGGACTCGACGTTCACGGTGTTGAACTCTCACCCATTGCTGTAAGGGCCTACTTCAAAGAACGCGGACTTGAGTATCACTGCCGCAAAAGTCAAAACCACGCCATTCACTCTTCAAGGCATATCCATCTTCATTGTGGCGACTTCTTTCATCTTCAAGAAGAGCAAACTGGAAAAATTGATGCCGTCTGGGATCGTGCCAGTTTGATTGCTCTTCCACCGGCGACTAGAGAATTTTATTACAAGCATATGACTGAATTATTGAAACCTGGAGCAAAGTGGCTTTTAGTGACGCTTGATTACAGACAAGAAATTCTTGCAGGTCCTCCATTCAGCGTTCACGAAGAAGAAGTTCGAAATCATCTTGAAGAAAACTTTGATATTGAAAGAATGGAAACCATGACTTTTCACCCTCAAGGGGAAAAATTTGAAAAGGCCGGAGTCCGTGAAATGGGTCAAAAGATTTTCATACTCACTCGAAAGTAAAAAAAAGCCCACTCATTACAGAGTGGGCCTTATTTTCATATCTCAAATAAGAATTACTTGAACATTGAAGGCATTGGAAGAACCGAACCTGGAACATATTGAGTTGGTCCCATGATTGATTTTTCACTTTCAACATCACCAACTCTCCCTCTGGCCTGTCTAAGAGCTTCAGCGAGTGGCATTTTGGTAGTAAGTTCAGCTGTCATGACAGCACGCTTACTATTGATTAGACCTGAAGTTGCAACCTTATCCTTCAAGAAACCTCTGTAATCGACAGACTTCATGATAATTTTCTTGATTTCGACAGGTGAAAGCTCAGGGTTAGCATCTTTGATTGCTGCCGCAACACCAGCTACATAAGGAGCAGCTTGTGATGTTCCAGAAACTTTCAGATAATTGTTACCTGGAGCAGCTGACTCAATTCCTACACCAGGAGCAGCTACGTGTACTCTGTTCGCCCCATAGTTTGAGAAAGGAGCGATGTCATTTCTGTCCATGGTCGCTGCAACAGTGATGACATTTGGAGCATCAATGTTGGCCGGTGAAGTTGGGAACTGATCGTTATTCGCACCGTCGTTACCAGCAGCAAATACAAATAGAGTATCTTGGGCCTCATTAACGAAATGAAGTCCTTCTTTAATAAGAGTATTCAGGAAGTGAAGGCAAAGTTCTTGTGTTTCAGCTTCAGTTGGATCACGTCTCAAAATTGTTTTAGCCAGAGCTTCAACAATCATTTTTGCTTGAGCATAACCTGTCCCGAAAGAACCATTGGCAACATCAACAGCATGACCGTCAACATAGGCACCGATCTCTACCATCAACTTCATCTGTTGCTTGGCAAGAGCTCCAAGACCTTGCTTCAAAAGAAACATTCCAAGTCCATTCTCTACCTGACTTTTAGTGATAGTAAATGGAAGCTTCACTTCAGTTGGAATAAGTTTTACAGCAAGAATTTTAGCATCAGGGGCCATTCTCGCAGAAATTCCAGCGACGTGAGTTCCGTGCATGAAGTTTCCATACACTTGGAGATTTTTGATGAAGTCCTGATCAGAAACTTTGGCCTTAAGCCATTCGATGTCTGCATCAGAAGCCGTGCCTCTCATCATTTTTTCTTGAATCTCAAAGAACTTTCTTGTGTCGTCATTCAAACGCCCAAGATAGCTATAATCGATTACTTTGTTGTTACTTTCAGCAAAGTTCCACCCATGAACATCATCTTGATATCCGTTTCTGTCTTCATCTCTATCATTGATTGATGAATCAACTGGATTGAACCATGCTTGTGGATGAATATCCTTATGAAGCATATCCGTTCCAGAATCGATGATGGCAACTGTACTTCCAAACGCTACGCTTGAAAGAATAAGTGACATCAAGATTGTTAAGCTTTTCACATTGGCCTCCCTGCACATACTCTCTATAGTAAAATTAATTAGAAAATATTATTCCAACCCCCATGAGGATGGTCTAGAATAGCAGTCTGTCTTTGTCTGTCATTTGGATGCAATAACCGAGTATTTGCGTCCGCAGCAATGGAGCAAATATGAAAGTTGTTATCACAAGAAAGATCCTACCATCAGCATTAAACCTGTTAAAAGAGCAAGGTTACGACTGTGTAGTCTGGGATCAACAACTTCCTCCATCGAGGGAGAAACTGGGAGAGTTATGTCGCGAGGCCGATGGAATTCTTGCTATGCTCTCTGATCCATTTGACGCTGAACTTTTAAGTCAATTGCCAAAACTAAAAGTCATCTCTAACTATGCAGTTGGTTTCAACAATATAGATATCAACTACTGTAAAGATAAAAAGATCAAAGTCGGAAACACCCCTGATGTTTTGACTGACGCTACGGCAGAACTGGCCATGGCCCTGACGTTGGCCACAACCAGAAACATCACACGCTCCCATATAGAAACGAAAGAAGGGCAATGGAAAACTTGGGAACCGATGGGTTATCTTGGAATGTCACTTGAAAGAAAAACACTTGGAATTTTTGGAATGGGCCGAATCGGTTTTTCATACGCCAAAAAAATGCAACATGCTTTTGGCATGAAAGTCATCTATACCAATCGAAATGCCAGGCCTGAATATGAGAATGAAATAGGTGCCAAACTAGTCAATCTCGAAGAGCTATTGAAAGAGTCAGACGTCTTAAGTCTCCACTCACCATTAACTGATGAAACTCGCGGCCTATTCAATCTAGATAAACTTGAAATGATGAAGAAAGGATCTTTTCTTATCAATACTTCAAGAGGAGAACTCCTCGACCAAGAAGCATTGGTGTCTGTTTTAAAAAATGATCATCTTCGTGGAGCCGGACTAGATGTTACAACTCCTGAGCCATTACCCATGGAGCACGAGTTGCACAAACTTCCAAACGTAGTTCTCATTCCACATATAGGCTCGGCCACAGACGAGGCCAGGGATGCCATGGCGGTACTTTCGGCCACAAATATCATAAATGGATTAAAGGGTCTTGAGATGCCGGCCCAGGTGGTTTAAGCGGCTTTATTAGAGCTGGCATTTGGGTTAGGAAAATCCAAGATTTCATCTGTCTTGAATCGTTTCTCGCATTCAGAAATATCTCGCTTAACAAGCTTTTTCCTGAATGCCTCATCGATTCTAAGCCATCTCTCACGCAATTCAGGATGAATTCCAACATCATCCATGGCCTGAACCAAAAGACTCTCACGGAGATCGAAAAGCTCATCCGTCAACATCATATGTTTATGACCAGGAACAGGAAGCTTTCCAAGGTATACTCGTGGACCACCAAGGGCAGCAGACATGAAGTCTACTTGCTGGGATTCAATAATCTCTTGGTTGATTTCTTTGAAGTATTGTCCAATCCAAGGGTGCTCATAGACCAAGTCGTAGAATTTCTTGGCCACCTTCTCTAAAGCAGGTCGTCCACCAAGTTCCTCAAATGACAATTTACCTTCAAACATAGGTTCCATATGACCATTATCGGTCAGAACCCAGATATTCTTTCTGATTTATGTCAGATTTTGACACTTTTGGTCAAAATACGTCCTAGTGGCTACTTAATTCGTCCAAATTTAAACTAAAACTGTTCATGTAATGGGCCATGAAATGATCAACTTCAGGCATTCTATAGCTTCTGATCTTGGCCTCAAGAGTAGCTTTAGCTCGGTTAAATTCGTTGTTTCCAAGTGCTCTTTCCTCAAGGCATTTGATATAAGCACAAAGTGTATCGGCGGCCTTGACTAGTTTCATCGCCTCAGCATCCTCAGCTCCTGGATCAAGAATAGACTGGTAATCTTCAACCAGGTCTTCTGGGAGAAATGAAAGAAGGTTAACGATAGCGTTCTCTTCAATCGCTTTATAGGCTTCTTTAATAGTTGGATTGGAATACTTCACTGGAGTAGGAAGGTCCCCAGTAATAACCTCTGAAGCGTCATGATACATTGCCAGAGTCGCCACTCTGTCTGCATTTACATTGCCCTCAAAATACTTATTTTTAATCAGGGCCAAACCATGGGCAATCATTCCGACCTGAAGACTATGTTCGGCCACGTTTTCCTTTCGAACTGAAAACATCAGCGACCAGCGTTCAATCAATTTGACTCTCGATATATAGGCAAAGAAGTGGGCCATGGGTTCTCCTGTAAATTTTTGCGTGTTGATTGTGGTATCAAATTAAAAAGACATTTTCAAACCTCCCTTTTGCTCCCATGCCGGGGAGCGACTGCTA
>JBFEVX010000006.1:0-67357 GCA_041546685.1 Bacteriovoracaceae bacterium
TGTTTTCAATTCATGTGAAATGATACTCACAAACTCATCCTTATGAGATTCCAACTCTCTTCTTTCTCGATAACTTCGATCTGCAGAAATGATGTTTGCACAAGTTGACATGAAAGGATTCAAATCTTCTATAATTTCTTCCTGATAACCCTCCTTTCTATTTGCTATCCCGGCCATTCCAATCATTTCTTCATTTGAGTAAAAAGGAATTCCCAAAAATGCATTCAAGTCAGGGTGCCCGACCGGAATTCCACATCCTCTTGGATCATTAAGGGGCTCATTGGAGATAACAAATTTCTTGGTTACTAAAACTTCTCCAAACAGAGACTTTAAATTATAAAATTCAAGGCCCATTGGTGCATTCTCATCATAGAAGAGTCTAGTTTCTTCGTTCCATGAAATATTAGTAATGGCCCTTGTTTTCAAATATGGAGAGCCATCATCTTTTTTAAGAACTTCACCGATGAATCCGTACTCACTTCCAGTGATTCGAAGAAGATCATTCAAGAGATCATTAAAAATCACTTCGAGAGATTGATCTCGAATATATCTCGACTGGGCTATTTGAATAGATTTTAAGATTTCGTCTTTTTTGAGCATGGATAAATTATAAACCAAAAACGACTTTTAAATCTTAAGAAAGCATAAAAAAAGCCCACTTTGTTCAAGTGGGCCAGATAATTTTACTCTATGTAAAATTTTATTTAATTAGTAGCAATTTCCTACGTATTCATAGACTCTCTGACGATCAACATCACGTCCCTCAAAGCTCGCGACAGATACTTCAGTTCCTGGGCTTTGAAGGTGAATAAGAAGGGATTTGTCAGTAGTTCTCACTCTATATTGAACCTGTCTGTAGCCATAAACAGTTCTGTATTCAGTATGACATCTAGTTCTTCCTCTGTTGTCAGGATAGCAAACAGTATATGGTTGCTGATAAGAACAAGACTCTGAGCCAGATCTAGAATCAGTTTCAGATACAGTACTTCTGACAGTTGTGTTCACATCATACGGTTGCTCAACTTCTGCAGCAGAAAAGAATACACTTCCATTTCTTCTTGGAATGGCATCTGGATCAATTCTGAATTTGTACTTGTTTCCGTCTCCGATATCGAGTTTAACTTTTTTAGTCGTCACTCTAAGTGAGGCCTTGTAGTTACCAGCTGGAATTGAGACTGAACTTGATCCCTTCTTCAAAGAGAGAGATTCTGTAGCCGTGAAATTTCCGTTAATGGTTTCGCAAGAAACCAAAAATAGCGCAACGATCAGTAATGAAATGTTTTTCATGTGTTCCCCTTTATTTGTTTTGACCAAAAAAGGGTATCAATCGGAATTCAGAATGAAAAGAAGAACAGCTCTAGTGGCCTATTCAAGGGCTTAACTGGCCTTTCGACCACGAGTATTCGCGCCAGTGCTGCGCGCCATAGCGACAGCTTCCCCATACTCCTTCTGGGTCTGCTTGTAGCGGGACTTCTCTTGCTTGATGGCCTGGTCGATCTCGGCAATCTTTTGATCGCAGGTATTCAAGGTTAGAAGCTTAGATTCGAGCTTGTCGATTTTTTTGAGTACATCAGCATATTGGGTAAAAACACCCATTTCGTCATAGAGGTTTTGAAGTCGCACTTCACGGTCTTCAATACTTTCCTGATAATCTAGGATACTTCTTTTCAGTTTTTCAATTTGCGCTTCTGCAATTTGAATATTTTTATGAAAGTCTTCAATATCAGCTTTGTGATTTTCAATTCTTTTTTGAACTTCTTCTACTGCAATATCTTCATCTTTAAGCTCTTCTTCATACTCTGCCATTAACTTTTGAGACTCAAGCAATTCAGATTCAAGTTCAGCTTTTTGATGAATCGAGTTTTGAACCGTCAACTTCTCTTCTTCGAGTTGCTTGATGACTTTTTTACTTTCAGTCAGCATATTGAGAAGTCTCTTCGAATCCTTCCTCGCGTCAACCATATGTCGTCCACTGGTGTCGAGATCGAGAGATTGAAGGTTTTCGATATTTGTAATGGTCATGGTTTTCTTTTTTGCTTTCTTCGGAAGATCAAAAGTCAGTTTCTCCTTATGCGAGAATCCATAAATTTCTTCACCTACAGAAATGATGTCTCCCTCTTTTAGAAGTCTCTTTCTAAGTGGGTCAATGAACTGGCCATTGATGTAGGTTTTGTTTACTGAATCGAGATCCTCGATATAGGCGAGGCCATCTGTAATGTAGATTTGAAAATGTTGTCCAGAGATACGATCGTCTTCAATCACAACTTCACAGTCATCACGACGACCGAAAATAATCCCATCAGCGAGTGAAATTCTCATCAACTCTTTATCTTCGTTTTCAAAATAGAAGAAGGCCTTTGGGTGAAAACTGATACTCATTTTGATACTCCTGACTACATCACATTATCGGTAAAAACTGAGTTTTCCCTTAGAAGAAATCAGCTATATATCTGTAATTACGAAATTCCATCGTCTTAGATATGTCATTTTAAGGGGTTAGAAACCAAAGTAAGTAAGCCTCTTTGCAAATATTTTGAGGGAGCGATTTTGCTGATTCAAATCAGGAAAAAATACACGACCTAAATCAAAAAAAGAAAAAAGAGAGGTCAGCAAAATTTTTAGCCAACAGAGTTAAAAATAAGAAAGTAAAAAATGATTCAAAATTTTTTAAAGGAGACATATATGACAACGCCAGTGAAAGTTTACCCAACCTCAATCGTATCAAGTGCCCCACTTGAACCAGTAAGAGATGCTAAATACATCGCCCCTTCAGTTGTGGTTGAAGTTCTTCACATTGTGGTTTTTGCCATTTTAATCAGTTTCATTTTTGGGAAGGCATGGAAATTTGCTGTTGGTAGTGAGAAAAAAGCCAAGGTTCTTTCTCCAGAAGCAGCGACTCAAAAAGCCTAATTTAAAAGTCCAAACAGAATGTAACCGGGCCGTCATTGGTGATTTCAACTTGCATGTATTCACCGAAGCGCCCGGTTTCAACTTTCACTTCAGACCGTAGTAAATCACAAAATTTTTCAAACATTACATTGGCCTGATCCGGTTTCATGGAGAGGTCAAAGCCTGGTCGATTACCTCCCTTACCTTTCCAACTCAAAGTGAACTGGCTGATGGCGAGAATCTCCCCTTGTGACTGTTTTAGGTCACAAGACATTTTTCCTGAATCAGGATCTTCAAAACAGCGAAGCTTGAGAATCTTCTCCGCTGCCTTTTTAATGGTCTCTTCACTGTCACCTTCCTCCATACAGACTAAAAGTACCAGGCCACTTAAGATCTCTCCGACTACTTTTTCCTCGACAATAACCTTGGACTTTTTGGACCTTTGAACAACTATTCTCATAAAACCTCATCATATCAGCAACTTAACGCGCTTTGTCAAAAACGTATTCTGTTCTACAATAGTAACCCTGATGGACAATATACAAAGAAGAAGTCGAATTTTCTTCAGCATCTCCATTCTATTGATGACCAGTCTGGTTTACCAGAACTGTGATGTGATTGACACACAATCACTGCTTGCTGGATACAACTCTTCAAGTGAAGCAACAGAAGAAGTCGTGAGCGGATCTGCTCTGACTCCTGTTCCGATAGCCACTGCTCAGGCCTTGAACAGTAGTCTCACACTCTCGAATTCAAACCCTCATTATGATGTGGATCAAATTCTAGAAGTACGTCCTCCTAGGCATATTACTGTTAATAATTTTGAGAAGCTTGGCAGTGGAACCCTATTCATTGCCTTTGACCAAACCAATTGCTCCTATCACTTCGAGAAAAGTATCGGGAGTCGTCACTTCTTCAAATTAGAAAATTGTCGTGAAGCTGGGGAGCTCGTTGATCTCGATCAGAGCACCTCATTCTTTGTCGAAAAGTCTTTAGATCTCCGCCTGAATGGCAGTTTTGGCGGCGGGATCGTCTCGACCACTATCGATGTCCTAAACCTTCAATAATTTTAGACACTTATACTATTTCTTTTTTTCATGCTCTTTGCTAAGTATCCAAAATAGTGATATGACACATCTTGTCATATGAAAAATTGGATGATCTTACTGTCTCTATTCATTTTCTCTCTTGGTTGTAGTCGCGACCAGGGCGGAGCTGTCAGCTACACGGTCCCTTCTTCGCCAAAGTCTCTTTTGAAATTTCAAAAGTCTGATTACTGCCAAATTCTTTCCGAGAGATTGCAAAAGGCCATTTATGGAAAAGACGGGCGCATGAATCCTTGTCAATTTTCTGATGGAGGGAAGATGCTTGGCCTTTCTGCCAATGTGGCAATGCTGATCGAAACCAAACAGCTTGAAAGGGTTGGAAAATCTGAAGATCAAAATCTCTTCAAAATCAACTCAATGACTTATGGAGAATTTTTTGAATCAAAAATGAAGGAGCCGTTGTGCGATTCGGTTGTTTTTAAAAATGAGCCCGCACCTGCTTTCTGTACAGCATTTCTGATCAACTCAAATGGTAGAAGGAAGATTCTGACAGCTGGACATTGTCTCAAGGGAAGAAACAAAGAAGACATCAAGATCGTTTTCAGTGTACATCCAGAAGGGCAGGCATTCACTCCTGAAAATGGCGTTCTTGAAAAACAGATGGTCGTTTCATCTGAACAAATTTTTTCAATAAAAAATATTAAAACTGATTCGAGTCTCGATAATTTGGACGTTGCTCTAATTGAAGTCGATGGAGAAATTATCGCCGATGGTTTTTCTATAAACGAGACTGGAGACCTCATTCGAGAAGGTCAGGATATGATGCTGATCGGTCACCCAGTTGGACTTGAAATAAAATTCGACCTAGGTGGTGAAATAAAATCCACAAACAAAGATTCACCGACGACTAGAAAACATTATTTTGAAGCGAGTGTTGATGCCTTTTCTGGAAACAGCGGATCACCAGTTCTCGATCTTCAAACTGAAGAAGTTGTAGGTGTACTTGTCAGTGGAAATGGTGACTTCAAAAAAGATTGGTTTAAAGGGTGCTATGAAGAGAAACGTTACTCAGAACATTATTCATCCGAATATGAGCGTGTCCTTCGAATAGATAGAATCGTAGACACTTTCTCTCTCTAAACCTTGCGTTATTCTGGCTAAATTCCTAACTTTCAGCTAAAACTAAAGAATGCATATCGTTCAAATCCATCATGAAAAAATACCGGTCAAACATTATGGGGGGACAGAGAGGGTCATCGAAGCCCTGACGACTGAATTAATCAAGGCCGGGCATCAAGTAACCCTTATGTGTTACCGTGGAGACTATGAAATTCCAGGAGTCAATCTCATTGACTTTGGAAGCATGTCAAAACAAGAAGCCGATACTGAATTTTTTAAATATATTCCAAAAGATGCTGATCTGATTCACTACCATGTTCCTTGTGGACAAGATGAGCATCCTTTAGGTGGTCTCCCCTACATCTGCACTCTCCATGGTAATGAAGATGATTTGAACAGACTTCCTAAAAATACTGTTTGTATTTCTGATAATCATGCCAAAAGACATGGAAGAAAAACTTTTGTCTACAATGGCTTGATGGAAGCTGAAATTCCAATGATCAAAACTCCTCTCGATCAAAGAACTTATTTCAGTTTCTTGGGTAAGGCCTCTTTAAAAAGAAAGGGGCTTCACAACGCTAAAGAAATTGCAAAATCATTGAAAACGCCTCTCTATGTTGGTGGCGGAAAGGGATTAAGTCTTTTTGGAGTCAAGTACCTTGGTAATGTCGATAATCTTGAAAAATATTCTTTGCTTGGAAACAGCAAAGGACTCCTTTTTCCGATTGAGTGGGAAGAACCATTCGGACTGGTGATGATTGAAGCCATGTTTAGTGGTGCACCGGTTTTTGCCTTTGAAAGAGGAAGTGTTTCTGAAGTGCTTGGACTCGAAGGTCACGATGGGTTGTTTGTCAGAGGAAAAAACTGTAGTGAAGTTATTGATAAAATCAAACAGTACGACTTCAAGACTATCAAACCGGAGGACATCAGAGAGTATGCCTCTCGACACTTTTCCAGTAGAAAGATGATGGAAGGTTATCTCAACGTTTATGAGAGATTACTGGCCGGTGAGACTATCTAAAACCTTTCGACTTAGATTTCTTTCCCTTCTTGCAATTCCTTGATTTTGGAATATTTCAAAAAAGCACTCAAAGCATTGATGTAGCAGATAACAAATCCATAGCGACCATCCATAAAACCGAGTTTCCAGAAATAGTCTCTGATGAACTTTAGGAAGGGTCTGGTGACAATTTTGAAAGTACTGGAGCGGACACCTTTATCATAAGCAGCTTTTGCTGCAATAGTTGTGAATTTGTTTGTCTGGTTGATGTGATCTGAAATGGAATCATAACTGTAATGTAAGAGATCACCTTGAATCTTGGTCTGAGTCATTCCAGAATTGAGAACAATAATGTCATGAGGATTTGCTCCTCCCCACTTGCCGGCCGATTTTTTGAAAAGTCTGGTTTTCGTATCTGGATACCAGCCACAGTAGCGAACCCAATGACCAGCATAATTGGTTAGTCGATTAAAACTATAGGAGTCAGATGAAAAAGAAGATTTTACTCTGGTGATCTCATTCTTCAGCTTTTCATCAAGGGCCTCGTCTGCATCCAAACTCAAGATACTGTCATGACTGGCCTGGGTGATAGCAAAATTCTTTTGTTCAATATGACCCTTGAATTCATTTTCAATGAATTTGACTGGATAGCGTTCACAGATCTCACGGGTCTTGTCGGTCGAAAAAGAGTCAATAACGATGATCTCATCAGCAATTCCCTGTAAGCTCTGAAGACAACGCTCAATGTTATGTTCTTCATTGAATGTGATGATTGTTGCCGATATTTTTTCCATGAAAGAGACAAATTCCCGTCAAAAGACTAAACTCAAACTATGAATTCATTTTCGCCGCGGACCATACTGGTTGTCAAAAATAGAGCTATGGGCGACTCCATCATGGGGCTGTCCACTCTCCAATGGTTGAGGGAGCTGTATCCGGAGGCAAAAATTGTTTATGGTCTCCCATCTTGGATCATACCGCTCTACAAAAATGTCGAAACGGCGGCCGATGAATACCTTAATGTAGATCTAAAAAGCACATCCGACTGGTTCAGACTTTCCAAAGAATTAAAAAGACTTAAACCCGATCATATTCATGAAATGCACCTTGCGGGAAGAACTAAAAAGTTTTTTAGCACTTGGTCTTTTTTTAAAAGAACTCCCTACACATTTCATAATCACCATTTGAAAAGCGGGACCAGCGTCCATGATCAAGGTGTCATCAAATCTCTGATTCAGAGAGACTTGGATGGTGCATGGAGTTTTCTTGGAAGTGAAAAAGCACTTCCTGATTTTGAAAATTATGAACCTCAAATGAGGATTAAGAATCCTCAATCAAAGAATCAATACATTCTTGGTGTGGTTGCCACCAGACAAACTAAAATGTGGCCTTTGGAATATTACGCCAAACTCTGCCATAATCTCGATGGCAAAATATTGATTCCTCTTTCAAAGAGTGAAGCTGACATGCAAATACGTACAACTCTTGAAGAAATGTCACTTCCATCAAACGTTGAGTTTGTCCATGCTCCACTATCAGAGTTACCCATAATCCTGAGTGGCTCAAAGGCCTATATAGGAAACGACACCGGCCTCAAACATCTTTGCATTGCTCTCGGAGTGAAGACCTGGACATTTTTTGGACCTGAACCTCCTCTTGAATGGCACCCATACAAAACAGATAAACATAAATATTTTTTCATCCATCCTCTTGAATGCCGCACTCGATCTGCTCACTACTGTGGGCTAAGTGAATGCGAGTCCATGATCTGCTTGAACCAGATCGAAGTGGATCAAGTCCTTACGGAGCTGAACTCATGAAATACCTTCACACCATGATCAGAGTTAAAGATCTCGACCGCGCCTTGGATTTTTTTGTCGATAAACTTGGACTTATTGAAACCAGACGACACGAGGTTCCCGAAGGAAAATTCACTTTGGTCTTTCTCGCCACAGAAAAAAGTGAATCCAAATCTTTAATGCCAGAGATTGAACTCACCTATAATTGGGAACAAGAAGAAGAATATTCTTTTGGTCGTAACTTTGGTCATCTCGCTTATGAAGTTGATGACATTCATCAAAAATGTGCTGAGCTTATAGAAAAAGGTGTTGAGATCCTTCGACCTCCAAGAGACGGAAGGATGGCCTTCATCAAATCTCCTGACAACATCAGTGTTGAGCTTTTACAAAAAGGTGAAGCTCTGACTCCATGTGAGCCTTGGATTTCAATGGAAAATAAAGGAAGTTGGTAATTACTTCTTGATATACTGAATCAGGTGATCACAAATCAATTCCAGATCATCTGGAGTGGAACTGATTTTCTTTTTATATTTAAGTCCAATCCCATCTTTGTTTGTTCTAGGAATGATACTCATATAAATATGCCTGAGCTCAGGTGCTTCGTTTACTGACTCTGAAAGAAAATATGAAACTGCTTCAGCAGGAACTTTTGAATCTTTCAAAGTTTTACACAAATTGTTCGCAATATTAAAAAAGTGCTGCACTTCCTGATCTGAAAGTTCTGTTAAAGAACCCACATGCTTCTTAGGAGCCAATAGCAACTGACCTTTTGAAAGAGGCTTTGGGTCCATGATAGCGATCACATGTTCATCTTGATAAAGAACGGCAAGTTTGAATTTCCCGTGGGCCATTTTACAGAAGTTACACTTCGGATGTACTCCTTTGACTGCAGCTTGTGGTTTGGCAGCAGCTTTGGTCTGCGGTGCTGCTGGAGACTCAAGTTGATCTTTTTTGAAATTGATTTCTGAGCCGGCAACCTGAACTCCTTCAGCTGCTGACTCACCTGCTTCAACCTCATACTCTTCATCTTCTTCATCAGCGATGAGGGCCTCAAGATCACTTGCATTATTTTCTGAGGCAGGAGCTTCTTCTGATTCTGCTCCACCTTCTTCAAACATCAGATCATCAAGAACCATTCTTCTTGTCGCTGCATCCTGTTCAGACTCTTCTTCCTCATCTGATTCAAGGTCATTCAACCCCAATGCATCGTCGAGGTCTTTAACTTTCTCAGCTTCAATTTTTGGTTTGGCAGGTGCCACAGAATCATCTGAATCTTCTCTTGCAGCTTGCATGCTTTGAGGGCGAAACTCCTGTGGACTCTCCTCTTCCTCATCATCTGAACCACTCACCTTCTCGACTTTCACCTTCGGAGCTGGTGCTTCTGACGCTTGGACATCGACTTCATCATAATCATCATCTTCAAGATCATCCAAACCAAGCTTTTCACGTTCACGCTTTTGTTTCATGCGATCGACGTGACCGATGGCCGCTTTAGACGGGTCTCCGTCTACTTTTTTTGGATTATTGTTCAACTCAAGAGACATTTCTCCTGTATCTTCGTCGAAGCTCAAATCTCCTGGATTGGTTTTATTTTGATCACTCATAGCTCTATCTTAAATTGTAAATTCGAGGGTTTACAGTGCATGGATAATTATGCCGGCAAGCCCGAAAATTTCCGAGTTTTTTTCTCTGAGTAAAGCTAACTGATTAAAATTTCTTGTTTTGCCAATATCGGTGGGCGCCCATTTTTTGAATAAAGGACTCTAACACACCGGATTTCCTTACCGCCTACAGGAATTCCAGAAGTTATCTGTGTCAGGGGGTTATAATGATTCTAATTCATATAAAGAGGTAAAGAGTGGGGATTACCATGAAAACTTTAAGAGTATTACTCGTTTCAGTTATCAGTTTCTGTCTTCTGAATGTTCAGATGATCATGACAACTCAAGGGCTCAAAGTCACATCTAGTGTTGCTTACGCTCAAGATAACGGGGACAACGGAAACAACGGAAACTCCAACGCGGCCAATGGAAACAATGGCAATAATGGAAACAGTGGAGATAATCCGGGACTGCCAGGAATTTCTGATCAACACGATAATGGAAATGGTGGTAGCAATACGAACTCCATGAATTACCAAACAACTCAAAACTATAATCAGCAAGAGGCCTCATCTCAAGAACATGGTTGGATGGAACAGATCACCATGCTTGCGATTGGATTCATCGTTGCCGGTTGGTTTATGAAATGTTCGCAGCCCCTACCTGCGGATATGATCATTGCAGCTGTCGGTGCCGGGATTCTGATTATTGGTGAGATTGTGGCCATCTCGATGTATCAAGGAACAGCAGCCGAAATGGAAATGGCTTATCAGGCAGACCATGAAGGCAAGATGCTCAATAATGACGATCAAGTTGAGGCCTTTAGAAAAGAACTCAGTAATAATGAGTCGATTAAAGAAGCTCTCGAGACAAAACTGATGTTACAAATTGCGGCTGAAGTTGCTTTCGCTGCAGCCATGGCCTTGGCCATTACACTTTCAGTTGTCTTTTATGTGACCGGAGCCGTCTGCGTCGCCGCTGCAGCTCTTGCAACATGTCCCGGTCCTTGTCAGGTACAATGTGCTGGTACTGCACCTCTAGCAGCACAAATGATGGCACGGGATCTAGTCCCTGCAAACTCAGCTGCTGAGATGGCCGAGAAGAAAGTGACCGCACAAGGAACAAACGTATGTGTTGCTTGTGCTGGATTTGCACAATTTGCCGCAAACCAATACTTTGCGGGCTGTGTTCCTGTAGCGCAATTCAACCCAGCTGGTTTCCCTGAAAGGATGATTGCAAAAATCCAGGAAGAAAGACCAGAAATGGCTAGAATCGCTGAGACTGTAGCCAGAGATTATAATGATAGGCATTTTTCAGATGATCCTGAAACAAGTACAGAAGCAAGACGAGAATTAATTCACGAAACTCTGATTGAAAGAGGATATGCTCAAATGCAAACGAGTGAGTTCAATCCTTTTCCAGTCAAGCTTCAAGCAAAAAGTGATGACCATTTTAATCACTACATTAGAACTTACGAAGCCAATCAGTTTAGAAATGGTAAAATCAAATCGATCTCTCTTGATCAATACGATCAGTTCAATGAGCTTTATGGCTATAAAGAACTAAGTGGTTCCAACTATGACGCTATCGAAGAGATGTTGATAGTGGCAGCAGAAAAAGGAATCGATCTATTCCTTCCAAAAGCTGAAGCCAATTTTGGAAAAATCCTGACAATTGTCGGGGGGGCCTTACTTGCGGTTGTACTTGCAACGAGCACAATCATGGACTTGATGCTTGGTACAGGAATTAAAAGATCTATCACCTATGCTGGTTTCGTGATTGCAGTTGGTCTTGGTATTAAAGCAACAAATGATGACCTTGACGCGACTAATGACAACATCGATAAGCTAAATCAAATTCTGAATAATCTGAGTGATCTTAACTCCGGACCGATGGTGACACACACGGGAGCACCGACAGGAGGCGGGACAGGCGGTGGTCTTGATAGGCCACAAGTGAAACCTTCTGAAGGTGATATTAGCCTTGGTCTTGAAAACGACGCCCCTACTCCATGTCTAGGAGGAGGAACGCCAGGAAATTGTAACGATGTTCAAAAGCAATATAAAGCAGCTACCGCTGTTGAAGGGTTGACTCTGGATAGTGGTCTTAATTCAACAGCTAATACTGTTGCAGGGCTAGGTAATGATTTATCAGGAACCAAATCTCTAAGTGGAAATACTCTTGGAAAACTAAGAGATTTGGGTAAAAACAAAGGTGCTTTAAACAAGCTCAACAGAGGACTGAAAGACAAACTAGCCGATCAGCTCAAGAAGAACAAACTGAAAGGTCTTGATATAGATAAAGAAGGTGATCGCTTCCTCAAAGACATGCAAAAGGCCATGTTGAAAAAGATGCAAAAAGATGGAATCACTGGAGGACAACTTCTTGCTAGCGCAGGTGTTCCAGTCTTTAGTAGTGACAATAAGAAAGGCAAGGATGACAAGGCACTCAAAGATGCTCAAAAGGCCCTTGCTGATGCAAAAGGAAAAGAAGGTGCAGCCAAAGCGAAAGCTAAGGCCGGAAAACTTTCTTTTGATTTTGATGACAAAAAAGGTGGCACTGGCATGGATCAGGCAAATTTGGAGAATCCAAATGTCATCGGAGACGATGAAGAATATGTCATCGACGATATCGTTGAAGATAAAGGTGCGTCACTATGGCAGATCATCTCTGTCCGATACTTGAAGTCTGGTTACAACAGACTCAGAGGTGAAAACAAGACACCACAAAAAATCAGCGAATAAAAAACAGACAAAAGAGCTATAGAAAGGGCGGGACATTTGACTTGCCCTTTTTTTTTTTTCCCTTCCCTTTTTCTCAGCACTCGATAAAATATTTTTATTCAAACAAGGAAGTTTTAATGAAAATGATTATCTTGTCAGTCATCCTGATGATCAGTACTGTGACGTCCAATGCCAGTACACAGTCATCCGGAAGTATCACCAAAGTCATAGGAAAGGCATGGAAACTGTCTAAAAGTCTTCCCAAGCCAGTTGCTCTGAAAGAAGGAAGTTCAGTTTCAAGTGGAGATATTGTCCAAACCAAGTCAAAAAGTTTTGTTCGAATCAAAATGACTGATGACACTATTTTAAGTGTTGGTCCTGAATCAAAACTTGAAATCAAACATTACGAATACAAAACCAATGCGATAAGAAAAACAATCTACAATCTCCAGTATGGAAAACTTCGTAGTTTGATCAACAAGAAGGCCAAAGATGGAGATGAGATCAAAATCAATACTAAAATTGTTGCAATTGGTGTGAGAGGAACAGAAATTCTATCCAACTCTTATTTGGTTCAGAAAAAAGCAACCACGGATACAATGCTACTTTCAGGAAAGGCCAATGCTACTATGGCGGGAGGAAAACCATTTAATGTAGGAGCTGGAGAACTTTTCAATTCCAATAAGTATGCCAAGACAAATGCTCTTGAGAAGGTGACTCCCGAAACTCTTGAAGCCCTCAAGAAAAATCCAAATGCTTTTCTTCCTAAACTTCAATTACCAAGCGGAGAATTCACCAAGTTTGAAAGTCTTCTGCGTTCAGGTCTTGGACTCCCCTCTCTTCCAACCACAGCAATTGGGGCCGGAGTTGGAGCTCTGGCCGGAGCTGCAGCAGGGATGATTGGTGGTGGAAGCGATGACAAAGAAAAAGTAGAAAAGGTCGCAGCTACTCCAGTGCAAGAAAAGAAAAAAGGACAACATCCAAATATCATAGAACAAGTTGGTCCTGTTGATCTCGCCAAGCTACCAGACGACATTAGAGAGGCCTATCAAAAAAGAAAAGAAATGAGAAAAAAGAATGAATGTTACTACTGGTTCTACAAAAAGATTCCAGGCTACGGAAATGTTGAACGGTTCAGAAGAGAAAGGGAATGTGATGAATATGAATATGATCTTTAAAAGTTTTTTGATTACCTCATTGATATTCCTTACCTCATGCGGATCGGGGAAGATTGTTCCAACTAAAGATGTCTGTACAGTAGAAAGGCATTTTAAGGATTATATCTATCAGGTCAAAATCAATGGTGAAGCCATTTCCAAGCATTGGTATATCAAAGAAGATGCTATTGAAGTCGTGAAAGATCTGGCCAAAAGGAATAAATGTATGGCATGGAATTAACATGCCAAACGTAACACCTGATGGAAAAATTCTTTTCACCCTCGTTTACATCGTCAAAGATGGAAAAACACTCATGCTACATCGAGTAAAGAAAAAGAATGATATTCATCAAGACAAATACAACGGCCTCGGTGGAAAGCTCGAACCAGGAGAATCTCCGCTCGAATGCTGTATCAGAGAAGTCAAAGAAGAGTCCGGGCTCGATGTTAAAAGGGCCTTTTTCAAAGGGCACCTCCTTTTTCCTAAGTTTGATGGTGAAAATGACTGGATGACTTTCGTCTACAGAGTGGATGAGTTTGACGGTGAGATCACCCCTGACTGCGTAGAAGGAAATCTCATATGGATTGAAAATGATAAGCTTTGTGACCTTCCCCTATGGGAAGGAGACAAGATCTTTCTTCAGCACATGTGGAAATCTGAGATTTTTGATGGGGTTTTCAGGTATCAGGATGGAAAGCTTGTCGAGCATAAACTTAGTTTCTTGAACTCATAACCTTCTGTTTTTCCTGACAAAACTTCTAAATATCTTTTAAAGACGTCTTCATCAATTCCGATAAGAAAGCAGAACCTCTGATTGGACTTCAATGAATCGATTCAAACAATTGATCATCGCAATTTGCGTATTTTTCAATGCATTTTCCTCTATGGGAATACCTCTCGCCTATTCCCAGGAAGATGATGGTCAACTCTATGCTGATTATCTCAACGGTAACGATCAAGAAGCAACTCAAGATGAATTTGGTGGTTTTTTTGAAGATCCATCACTTCTTGGTGATGACAGTATTTTCGACAATGAACCAATCGATGAAAACGATGAAGAAGGTCTGGCTGAGCAGTACATGCTCGAGATGATGGAAATGCAGTCCAGCCTTTGTCGCGACTCCAATGGCGGCTATAAACTGGACTCAGTTGAAAACCCACTCGGTGGCGAACCGATTGATTGCGCTGCTTTCACTCTCCTTCAATATCAACTTCTCGAAGAAGAGCACTCTCAGGAACTTGCCTTCAAGTGCATCACTAAAGGAAAGAAACCTGTTGAGGCCATGTCCATGCTCAAGGACCTAGGTATTCCTCTTGAACGACATTTCAATTGTCCGGGTAAAGATCAATCCACCGGACAATGTGTCAGTGATCTGGCCTGTAATGCTTTCAAGTCTTCTCCTATAGGACTGGCGACAAAAGCTCTCGAGCTGGCAGGAGTCAATACATTCAAATGCAACACGACTACAGATAGTGATTGTTTGACTGAGGCCTTCTGGGGAACATTCAAAAACCTGGTCACCAACGTTGAAGCTGCCTGGGAACTTCTCAAGCTCGGATGGAAAGGTGTCAAATGGGTCGGTGGCAAAATAGTTGATGCCGCCTCATGGATTGGAGACAAACTCTGCTTCTGGTGTGAGACTCGTGAAATTGAAGATCAAACCGAGATGGCCCAGCATCTAATCAGTAGTCAAAAAGACAGCTTCTTCTATAAATTCATGAAAGATCCGGCCGAAGCAACAAAAGATGTTCTTGTCAGTGCGTTCAATTCTTTCAAAAGATTCATCGGCGAGGCAATTGGAAATAACTTTGGTTGTGCCAAGTGGTCGAGTTCAAGATTCAATCCACTCGACGGTCAAGAAGCATATTGCGAAGATCCTGTCATCAGTTGGGACTGTGCAACCTGTGCCCAAAAAATGAACATGGCCTGTGGTGTGATCTCATTTGTAGCAACAGAAGCAACTCTCACTCCTTTTCTAGCAGGAAAGGTTGTCTCCTACGGAGCCAAAGCAAGTCGTTTTGCTCGTGTTGGAGTCGTTGCGGGAAAAGTTTCGAAAACAAGACTATTACGTGGTGTAGGTAAAGGCCTACGCTTCAGTGGAACAAAAATTGTCGGGGCCTTTTCTTTTGGTGCAAGAGTCGGAGCAGGACTCGTCCGCTCAGGAGGACGTTGGGCCATCAAAATGGGTGGCAAGCTTGTTCCTCTGTCGGCCAAGACCAAAGGAAAGTTAATCAATATACTTGCGACCGGTGGCCGATATGCTACAGCTCCATTTAAAGCTGTAGGTAAAGGTGCCAAAAAATATATGGAGTTGATGGAAAACTCATTTGTTCTTGGTTACCAGGGTAAACATGGACTCAAGGCTTTGAAAACCTCACGTCAGATCAATGCCATCGAAAAACAATTGAATTCGATCAAGGCAAACCTTGGACAAGCTGATGATCTGACAAAAGCTTTTATTCATGAACAAGAAGCAGCACTCAAAGCACTCAAAGAATATCGGACAGCATTGAGAGAAGCCATTGCAGCCAAGGGAGACAAGAGAACCCTCATCTCCAGAATGAAAGAAAGATTGACTGAATATTGGAAGCGTCGTCATGCTGCTGACAAACACAGTATTGCGTTGAGGGCCACCAGCCGATCAAGTGAAGTGACAAGGTTCGCCCCTTCAGCAATGGAAAAAGCAGAAGAAATGGTGCTGATCAAAGAAGGTGTGACTAAAAAGTTTCTTGAAGGCACTGCTAGTAAATCAGAACTTCGAAAACTTTTTGCTGCCAACAGGGAGAGACTGTGGGAAGCGCGTAGTATTGCCGGAAGAAGTCTGGGAAAAGAAGAAAAGCTTGCGATACTTAGAGCGCATTACACTGGAACAAGAAACGCAAATGGAGCCTACTCCGTTGCAGACATTGCTGCGAAAAATAAAATTCTAAGAAACGCCGGTCTTGGAGAAGTCAGCAGAGGGCTGATGCAGGCCAACGTGACGGGGTCTAATATCGCGCTATCACAAGTGATTTCCAATCCTCAAGCCGCATTCATTCTTTCTAGAGCAGGGGAAACAGGAACGAATGCTCTTGTTCTTCAAAAAGCACAGATGCTCTTGGAAGAAGACAAAATCAAATATGCTGGCAATGGAGTTTTCCAATACACAGATGAAAATGAAAGAAATGAGCCTGCACTTGTTTTAGATCCAGAGACAGATGCAGCCTTGATTGAGAAATTGGAAAATAAGAATTCCAATGGAAGTACTACAAGTTCTCCTAAAACATTTGAAAATGCTGTCATGCTTGAACGACGAAAGGAACTTGGCCAAGTTGCTAATGGTCACGCTGATGAAGTCATTCCCTTCATTGAAGCCATCAGTCCAGAATCTAGAAAAGTGATACACAACACTGTTTTTGAAAACACAAAAGCTGTTTGTGGAACAATCAATCAGCCAATGAGAACTTGGAGAAAAGGTAATCTACAATCTTCGTCGGACTTGAATGGTGAAGGTAAAATACCCGACAGTGAAACTCTCCAAAAACATCTCAAGAGTTCAACACACGATCAAATGGGATTCACAACTCACATGGACCCCAGACTGTCATCAGTTGGAAGCAAAGAATCAGATCTCAAGGCCATCTGTCTCTCAGAAGGTGCACTCGTCTGTGTAATTGGAGGTCCAGAAAGTGAACTTGTCTTGATGGACAAGAATTGGTCCGCCTGTCAATAACTGAGGAATCTGATCAGAACCGAAATACAAGCCTTTCCACCTTAATCTCATTCTCTTGAACTGTTATAATATTCAGAAGTTACAGTATGGAGAATTCATGAAAATCGAAATTGAAGGTCTGACCGACGTTGGAAGGAAACGTGATCACAACGAAGATTGCATGTTGATTAATCGTGATCTTTACATGGCCATAGTCTGTGACGGAATGGGCGGACATGCTGCAGGAGAGGTTGCTTCTAAAATTACTACCGAGGTCATCAATAGTCATATAGTTGCAAACCAAATGGTCTTGAATGAATTCGAGCAGAACCCAAACAAAGAAAATGCTGAAAAAGTTAAAAGCCTGATCCAAGAAGCAGTTGTTAAAGCTTGTTCTGAAGTTTGGTATGAAGGTCAGAATGACGAAAACAAAAAAGGAATGGGAACAACTCTCGTCATGATGATTGCTGTTGGTTCACATGCTTTTATCGCCCATGTTGGTGACAGTCGTAATTATCTTTATCGTCAGGGCGAAGTTCATCAAGTGACAGAAGATCACTCTTACGTCAACGAAATGGTAAAGCAAGGAGTTTTAACTAGAGAACAAGCTGCCAAAAGTCCTCACGCCAACATCATCACCCGATGTATCGGGCAAAATGAATATGTTCAGGTAGACATTCTTCAAATGGAACTTCTCGATGGGGATCGCTTTCTCCTGTGTTCTGATGGTCTGTGTGAGTACATGCCTGATAAAACATTTGCCAAAATTATGGAATCAGAACGCGACATACCCAAACTTCCAAAAGTATTCATCGACTTTGCCAATAAGAAAGGTGGTAAAGACAATATCACCGCCATCGTTCTCCAAGTTGGGGAGCTGGGTAATCAAGCTCAAGTCGATAATATCGTTCGAAAAGTACAAATCATGAAGAGCATTCCAATGTTCAAGCATTTCGACTACAAAGAAATGAATATGACTCTTGAAATCATCAAGACCAAGGACTTGGAAGCTGGAGACACTATCATTGAAGAAGGGTCCTCTGGCGAAGACATGTTCATCATTCTCGACGGGAAGGTCCAGGTTGAGAAAGGTGGAGTCAAGATGGCAAAACTAGGCTCTGGAGCCTATTTCGGTGAGATGAGTCTCATCGACAAGGTCAAAAGGTCAGCCACAATCAAAACCGTAACATCTTGCAAAGTTATGATCATTGAGAGAACTCCCTTGTTTGCTCTACTTCGAAAAGAGCCAAGGATAGCAATGAAACTTTTTTGGGCCTTCCTTCAAAATATGAATAGAAGACTTCGAAAGAATGATCAGGAACTTGCAAACTTAAAACTCAAATTTATGAATGAAGTTTCAGACTCAAATACAGATGATGACCTAGCAGGTCTGATGAAATAACAACAAGGATGTTGTCATGAAAAAATTATTTTTAATTCTCTTGCTACTCCCCTTCACAAGTATGGCCGGTCCATTCAAGATCAATCTGACATCGTGTACCGGAGGTTGTGACAATGCAGCTGTTCAAGCGTTGGTCACAACACTTGAAAATGAAGTTAACAATGATCTTCCAGATGCAGACCAGGCAACTTACCTTAAAGGTATGGCAAACGCTTCTGTCATGTCGACTAAAGGAGCAGGAACAGACTATGCCAATGACGTTGATGTCTTTCTGCTAGGCGCAGGCTTCAACGCTGGAGCAGATCTTGGGAACCAGTCGTTCGGAGACCTTATAGGAGGGGACGTTGATGGGAACCAGGTAAGAGGGGTTGGTTTAGCTCCTTCAATCCTTATCGGATTTGGAATGGGAGTTCTTCCAATCAAATGGAAGATCGTCAAACGCTCGAAAGTTTTCGTCAATTTCTTCAGTTATGATGTTGGAGATTCTGGAGATGATCTGCAAGCTGAAATGTCGAATTTCGGTTTTCACATCAGAACCAAACTTATTCTTCCAACAAATATCGTCCCAATGGGAATCATGAAATGGGGTGGTGTCGATGTTCATTTGGGTTACGACTATTCAAGTCTCAAATTGAAGTACACAGAAAACTTCAATGACACAACAACTGATGGAACCAACTCAATCAATTATACAGGAACTGCTGTTGCTGGTGCTGAAGTCAGTACCTCCTCTATTCCTCTTGAAGTCTCAACTAATTTCCAACTTGGGTATGTCTTCACTTTCTATGGTGGTATGGGAATGGACTTCAATTTTGGGACAGCTAAATCAATTGCGAGTATAGATAGTAACGTCAACATCACACCAGGAGCAGGTTCTGCAACAGGTACGGCGACAATGGATCTTGGTCAGGAAGATAGTCCGACTTTAATGACTTTCAGAACTTTTGGTGGAGTTCAATTCAATATTCCACTCTTGAAGATTTATGCCCACGTGGACAAGGCCCTTGGAAAAAGCCTTTATGGTGTCCACGCAGGATTGAAACTTACTTTTTAATTATGCTGCTTGGGATTGTCCGCCACCCTGGCCGGATGATCCCTTCTTGCCGTGTGACTTTTTCTCTCCGCCTCCACCGCCAATCTTACTAATTCCACCTTCCGTAATATTCCAGTTATCAAGTTCTGAAATGATGTACAGACCAGTTTTTGAAATATCATCTACCATTTTTTCAATCATCATGGCCGTAAACTCGCCACCATTATCTCTTTGTAATGAGCCTGAGAGTCTTAAATTTCTTCCTGCGCAGGAGTAAGACAATTTAGTCATATCAACGTTATTTCTAACTAATGCTCTTCTCACTTCTTTGTTAACTTCAAATCTAGATTGCTTCTTACCATGCGACATAAATGTTCCTTATATATTTACGATTAGGTTGAATGAATACGTATCGGAAAACAGACTCGTTTACTAAACTACTTTTGTAAAAAAAAACCAAAAAAAAATGGAGCCGAAGCTCCATCCTGTTGAAATAATTGTATTTTATATTGTAAAGTTGTCTTAAGGATTTCTTAAGCTACTCTTTGCAGAAATAACCAGTTGAGTGAACTCTCCACGAATTTCCATTCATGATTTCTTCATCAAATGTGATTGCGTTACCACCTGCATTTCCAATCAGATTTCTAGCATGATTTCTCGCTAGCTCAACACTTCCCTTGTCATTGACTCCTATCACTTTCTCAACAACAGAACATCTCTTACCGGGCTTCTTCGCAAGAACTTCCACTTTCATCCCTTTCTTTGAGAGTTTGGTCTTAGATGTCGAGCAAGAGACAAATAGGACAAGCACGAGCATTATATTCAAGTATTTCATTTTTCCTCCAAATTAAAATAAAAGAATACAACAATAGAATTGAGGGTCAATACACCTTGCTGAATATTGTTCCATAACTGCAAAATATCACTTTCATTGATAGAATAGGACAATGTTCAAGATTTTGATTATAGAGCCAGACGAGTCCCTCACGGAGTTATTGAAGTCCAATCTCGAAAGTGAATTCAAGGCCCAGGTTCACCTGGCCAAGAATTACAAGGAAACAATAGATGCCGTGTCCACCAAGGAAATTGATATCATCTTGGTGAGGACCAATATTGCTGACGAAAATATCGCCGTCAAGCTTCTCGTTTTTCTCCAGGAAAAAAACAATAATACTCCTGTCATCACCCTTGGAAATGTCGATATAGAAGGTCTTGAGTGTATATGTCTTGATGAGTCTCCGGCCATTAGTGAAATCATCACATTGATCATCAACACATTGAATATTCCGGATGAAGAACTTCAAAAAGTACTTCTTCCTCCTTATGTTGGTTTTCCCCTTCATTATTTCTTTCAGATGAGAAGCTTTGTCAGTGATGTTTACATCAAAATCAAAAAGAAGGGAGAAGACCAGTACGTAAAGAGGATTAATGCTGGCGAAGAATTCGATAAAAAAATACTACTCAAATATAAAGAGTCCGGACTCAATGATCTTTACATTGAAAAAGAATACAGAAACAAGTTCTGGGATGTTCTGATTGGTGACAATCTCAAAAGAATCAATGATCTCACAAAAGATCAATCTAACTATGCCACAGATAAATTTGTTGAACTCTCCAATGACAGTTACAAACTATCAGCTGAACTTCTCACTTCAATTGGAATTAATGAGCAAACGGTAAAGATTGCGAAAGGCACGATGGAGGCAATGAGCAAGTCCGTCAAAAGTATGGACAAGCTTGGTCCCCTTCTTCGAAAGTTGATGTCGAATGAAGGAAGCTACGCTTACAAACGGGCTCATCTAATTGCCTTATTCTCTTATGAAGTTCTCAACCGACTCGACTGGTTTGGAAAAGATCAAGTTGATGAAGCGTTTGAAAAGATGGTCTTCTGTGCATTTATGCATGATGTGGTATTGACCGATGATCAACTATTGAGAGTTCACTCTAAAATAGATCTCTATAAAGCTGATCTCAATGAGAAAGCAAAAAGTCTCATTAACAACCATGCGAATATTGTTTCAAGTCTAGTTCAAAAATTCCCTCGTGCACCGAGAGATGCTGATATTATCATCAAGCAACACCACGGTACCACTAATGGTATTGGTTTTGCTGATCAAGCTAACGCAAGCCTTGCCAAGCTTTCCATTATTCTCATCATACTTGAAAGATTCGTCATCAGAATCATGGATTTCAACAAAGAGAGTGATTCAATGAAAAGTATCCTAGAAGAACTGAATCAGGAGTACCAACTTCCGACATACAAAAAAGTCATGGAAGCATTGACTGATACACTTTTGAATCAAGTTTCTTGAGAGTCAGACAGGAACGCCTGCCTTATATGTAATCTGAATAATTTTGCCGTCTTTTCCAGTTTCTTTCCAGACACCTTCTTTAAGACTATTTTTGAATTTTCCGATCGAACGATCTCTTCCATCAGGATAATAGAAGCTCCACTCGTCTTCTTTTTCACCTTGAATATAAATTCCTTCTGCCATGACTACCCCATTTGGATAATAATGCTTCCAGAAACCTTCTCGAAGTTTGTTTTCAACTTTACCTTCCAATGCTGGTTTTCCATCTTCGTAGAACATCTTGTAGTTACCAACATCGTCGATACTAATATGATCACCTTCTAGAATTTTTGCAGGCGGTATCTTCCAATTAAATGAAGGTATATCTCCATTAACTTCAAGATCAAAAAGAATTTCCATGATTCTGATTCGAGCTTGGTCCTGCTGACCTTTGGTTACCGGAGTAACTTCATGCAGGTCCCAATAATCACGTTGAAGTTTCTCTGGCATTTTTTCTTCAACAAAATCATTTTCCCATTTCGAATTTTTGAGAGAAAACATGATTGTTTGTAGTCCGCGAGGCTTCAATCGCTCCATGACTTCCAGAACATGTTCATAATCTAGGTTTGTGAAAAGTGAAAACTCAACTTTGTTTTCAAGGGCCCATTTCATATAAACAGGATCTTCAAGAAGACCCACCTGTGTCATTTCACGCACAGTATCTTCTGGAAAGAGTTCAAGGTTAAGAACGAATTTCTTGAACCCTTTTGCTCCCAATTTCTTATGTTTGCTCAAAGTGTACATTTGGACTATTATAGCACGAACTTAGATACGGGAAATAGGATGCTTGGAAAGCTTTTCGACAATATCTCATTCAACTCCATGAGCTCAAAGGCGTTCAGCAAGGCGCTGCAGTCTGCGCATCAATCCAATGCGTATCTAGAGTTTTCCAAAAGAGTTCACGGAACTGAATTCAGACAATTTAACCTACTCGACAAAGAACAATTCGAAATTCTGATTAAAAGACTCGATCTTGACTCAACGGACAAAGTTCTCGATCTCGGTTGCGGCCTGTCAGAACTTTCCGTCCACCTCTCTAATGAATATGAATGTGAAGTCACTGGCCTTGATTTTGCCAGAGACTATTTAAACTCGTTAAACACTCCTTCAAGAGTTAGTTTGATTCCTGCTGATTTGAATCGAATCCCACATTTTGAAAATAAATTCACCAAGGCCGTGTGTTTGGATAGTTTTTATCTTCTGAAAAATCCCTCTAAAGTTCTTAATTCCATTCATAGTAACCTGGAAGAGAAGGGAAAGTTCTTTCTTTCCTACACCCAGAAAACCTCAAAAGGAATCCTTCCAGGTTGGCTGGAGCATCCGGGGTTCGAAGTTGAGATCATGCGATTCGACAAATGGAACACAGAGTTTTGGGAAAATTGGAATCAAACTCTTGATGAGATTCAAGACCAGTTTATTGATGAAGGTAATATTTCTCTTTGGAAAACAAAGAAAAGAGAATGGGATTTTCAAGGACCTTTGTTGGAAAATAATGGATTGATCCGCTACCTTTTTATTTTGACCAAAACTGCTTGATCAATAGGTTTAGCTCTTAGAAGCAGGTGTTGCAGCCGCTTCTTCCTCTTCTTCGCCTTCTTCCTCAGCTTCCTCTTCTTCTGATTCTTGTTCAGCTTTTCTTCCTGCTATTTTATCAGCATAAGCAATGAACTCTTTGGTGATATCTTCTTTGTCCTTCTGATTTTTCATCACTTTGATAGTCAAAGGAGTTACACCTTTTCCACGGTAAATGACTTTACCGTCAGATTTCAAAAAAACGACTTTTGCTTTTTTTGCCACAAAAAAAGATCGGCTCTGTTTTTTCCATTGGGCCTCAATCTTTACATAGTGTTTTTCAAGCACCTTGTTTTTATCTTCTATCAATTGCTTTTCGAGGGCCTGAAGAGCTTTTCCATACTTAATCAATTCATCATTACGCGTTTTTTTTACTGAAGGAGAAAGATTTGGTGCTTCAAATTTGAACTTCTCCAATTTCTCCGTAAGGATCTGAGTTTCTCGTTTAATTCTTCTTTTCAGTTTTTCATTTTCTACTGTTTCGTAGGACTCATATTCTTCATATCCAAGAACATGTTTGATGGCCTCTTCTTTATCAATGATATGAACACCTTTTTCAGCAGACCACGAAGTCAGTGAAAAGAAAAAAATCATCATTAATAAAAGCTTCATTGGTGTGACCTTCTGTAAATCAAGCGACTTCTTTTCTTGCCCTTGAGACAGCTAGTGCTGACTCCACAAAGACCCAGATTTGCGCTATAAACAAAATGATTCCTAATGTGATGAGGAACCAATTCTTCTGTGTATAGTATATCTTGATATTCATCGATAAACCTAATCCAGTCATCAAAATGACGAAAATTGCCGGAATCAGGTATGGCCAGAAATTCTTTCTTCTCTGGATCAAAAAGACTGTAATTACAATTAGAGTAAGGCCTGCAAGCATTTGATTGGTGGCACCAAACAACGGCCATAAATGCAGTCCGCCCTTGCCCCCTTCACTGGTCAACATCAATAAAAATGCTGTACCGACAGCGATTCCTGAGCCGACAAATCGATTTTCAAGTTGAGGAATTTTCATCGATTTTCCAAATTCGCCAACAATGTAACGCTGAATTCGACAAGCAGTATCCAGGCTGGTCGCCGCAAATGAAATGATAAGTACTGCAATCACTGTATGAGAGACATCTTCAGGAATTCCAAGTCCTGCTACAAATTTTCCGGCACCAAGAACAAAGGCCGATATTTTTGCTGACAAACCATTGGCGGCAGACCAACTGTGATAATGATTATGCCATGCAGACTCTGAGCTAAAACCAGCAGTCACAGCAAGTGTTGCAAGCAAGGCCAACAAACCTTCTCCCAACATCGAACCATAGCCAACTGGTTTGGCATCTTTCCAAGTAGCAACCTGTTTACTTGATGTCCCTCCACTCACCAGACCATGAAATCCGGAGATAGCACCACAAGCAATTGTGATGAAAAGAAATGGGAACCAAGGAGGTGCACCTTCTGCATTGAAGTTCACTGCAGGTGCAACGATTGTAGGTTGAGTAACGAACAACCCAAGAACCATGAGTGTCAGTCCGACAACCAGCTGATGGGAATTGATATAATCTCTTGGTTGCAATAGTGTCCAGACGGGAAGAACACTGGCAAAGAAACTGTAGATCATTAGAAAGACTACCCATGCCATCAATTCATTTTCACCGAACAATCCCTTTAAACTCATTGGATACTTTGTCCCAATAAAAATCATCACGATCAACAAAAGCTGAGCGATGATAGAAGGAATCGTAAGAGAACTTCCTTTCTTGTTGATCAACACTCCCATCACAATTGCAATAATGATCTCAAAGTTTACTGGAAGAACAGCTCCAGGAAACTTGATAAAGAGATTCGCAATCACAAGAGCAAAAACAGCAATCACCATCCAGACTAGAAAAAAGATCACAGTCAAAAATAGTGTACGACTTCTTTTGCCAAGGATCTTCTCAGCAACGTAGGCCATGGAGTTCCCTTTATGTTTCATGGAAACAACAAGAGCTCCAAAGTCGTGAACGGCTCCCATGAACATCACACCTAAAATAATCCAGATCATGGCAGGGACCCAGCCCCAAATCACAGCGACAGCAGGCCCTACAATCGGAGCGGCACCAGCAATACTTGAGAAGTGATGCCCAACCAGAATTCCTTTTTTGGTTGGAACGTAATCGATATCATCTCTGAATTCTTCAGAAGGTGGTCTTGAATCTTCCGAATCCAGATTGAAGATGTTTTGAGAAATAAATCGTCCATAAAAACGATAAGCGAGAATAAACAGAACAATACCGGCGAGGCCGACTACAGCAGCATTCATATCACACCTTTTTTATATTTCTTTTATTTAATCATTCTTGAATTGGACTTTCAATGAAGTGATTTCCATTTTGAAGCGACTTTTCGAATTGTCTCCATCTGAGCTCAGCCACAAGGCCAGTGTCCTCAATGGCGCGTCCAACTTCTTGGAAAATGTGAACTCTCCACTTTGAGGTAATTCGAAAGCATATTCTTCATGAAAAAAATCACTGGCAGGATGCACCCGCTTCTTGCCCAACATGTTTTTTTGAGAAGTGGCGGCAAAGAGTTCAAGGTGCTTGAGTCCCTGATCTTTAGGTGCCATGGCATAGACATTCTTCACCCACTTTGGAGCCAACCATTTTTTCACGCCTGTCAGCTTCTCTTTCCCTGGGAGAATAAAGCCAAACTTCAGGCCAAAGTCGTCAGCTTTTCCATAGCCCTGCTCACTTCCTTCTGGAAGTTTGAGACCACCGAGATATCTTCCTTTGATTTCAAATGATTCGACTTCCCGCTCTCTCCCTAGTGGAAAAACCAAAAATGAAGAAGATTCATTGACTTCAATTTCAAGAACTTTGGAAAAAGTAACTATATTGGCCGGAATCTTGTCGAACTGAATATGCTTCCAGACTGCAGATTGATCCAAAGGAACCACGAAGGCTCCGTATAAAGGTAAAGAGGAAATCTTTTTTATCCAATTCTTCATGACAACCCTTTGGACGAATGCGTTTTTCTATTGTATCCATGACGGGTGAAAAAGACATGGATAATCCTATTTCTGCTGATCAGTTCAGCGAAAGCACAAGTTACTCAATCAGTGTCGGGAGAGGCCCTTCCGTTACTTGAATTTGGTGCAGGTGTTGTAAGTGCAGATGTTCCCGACTATCCAGGTGCCGGTCACAATACCACCCACACTGTTCCATTCCCTGCGGGACTCTATCGCGGAGATGTCCTCAGGGCCGATGAAGATGGTGGTGCACGCGCCAGATTTCTTAACACTGAAACTCTAGAAATCAATATGAGTGTTGGAGGCTCACTTCCTGCCGACTCCGAAGATAACCCTGACAGAGTGGGAATGCCGGATCTCGATACCATGCTGGAATTTGGCCCAGGCTTGATTATTCACTTCATGAGACCAAGTCCAACTTCAAAAATCAAACTCAGCCTCAACATTCCAATTCGCTTCGCTTTCTCAACTGATCTCAAGAACTGGAATGATCGTGGTTTTGTATTCAACCCTTTACTTTATTACATTCATGAAGATTTCCCTATCAAACGAATGATCTTCTTTCTTGGCGCCGACACTCGCTTTGCCACAAGAAGAATGATGGATTACTTCTATACCGTCGCTCCGCAATATTCGACTTCGGCCAGACCAAGTTATTATGCAAAAAGTGGATACTTGGAATCTGGTTCTAATCTAGGTTTCGCCTATAACTTTAAAAATGAGGTCTCTTTCTTTGCCGGTGTGCGATATTCCACCCTCTCAGGTGCTGCCAATGAGGCCAGTCCACTGCTCGTTTCAAGAAACAACATGAGTATCGGCGTAGGTGTCGTATGGTGGTTTTGGAAGTCCAAGGCCACAGGCTACAAGTAACGCAGAGCTTTAACTACTTTACAACAGATCACGCCCTACCTAAAATTCTCCTTTGCTTAAAACTTCAGGAGAACAGATGGAAGACATCCAAAGACCCTCTGAGCCGGTCAATTGCATGAATTACGTTGGTGGAAACTGGCTGACCCAATCAGGAAAAAATATTGATGTTTACTCGCCCCTCTTCGGGGACAAGGTGGGAACATTCAAAACATCTACAATAGATGATGTTGATACTCTTGTGGCCAAGGCCCAAGAAGCTTTCCCTGGATGGAGAGATACACCTCTAAAAGAAAGAACACAGATCATGTTCCGTTTTAGAGAAATACTTCTTCGCGATATGGATAAGATCTCTTCTATCGTTAGCCTTGAGAACGGTAAAACATTTGCCGAATCAAAAGCAGGATTAATGAAGGGGGTTGAAGTTCTTGAGTTCGCTCTTTCACTTCAAAACCTCGATAGTCTTGGAAGCATGGAAGTCTCTAGAGGTGTTCAATGTGAATACAGAAGAGAACCTATTGGAGTGGTGACATCTATTACTCCTTTTAACTTTCCTGCCATGGTACCGATGTGGACTATCCCTATCGCATTGACGGTTGGGAACTGTTATATTTGGAAACCATCAGAAAAAACTCCTCTTACAAGTCAGTACATCGGTAAGGCCCTTGAGGAAGCTGGAATTCCAAAAGGTGTATTCTCTATTGCTCAAGGTGACAGAGAAACTGTTGAAGCATTGATCGATCATAAAAATGTAAAGGCCGTGGCCTTTGTTGGAAGTACAAAAGTCGCGAAAGCGGTTTATCAAAGAACAACTAATCTTGGAAAAAGGTGTCTTGCTCTTGGTGGAGCTAAAAATCATATCATCCTCATGCCAGATGCTGACTTGAATCTTTGTTATGGAATCAGTGATTCATTTACAGGCTGTGCTGGTCAACGATGTATGGCTGCTGCAGTTGTTCTTGCTGTTGGTGATGTCGACAAACAAATTGAAGAAATCAAAAAGAGAGCAAGCAGCTTGACTCTCGGAAAAGATATGGGTGCGATCATCACGAAAGATCAAGTCGACTTCCTTCAGGGAGCTATTGATCAAGCGGTGAAAGATGGTGCGACTCTTCTCGTCGATGGACGCAACCAAAAACCTGAAGGCGACATGAAAGAAGGTTATTGGATTGGACCAACAATTCTCGACAATGTGAAACCAGGAAGTCAGGCGGCGACTCATGAACTTTTCGGGCCTGTGCTTGCTATTGTAAGATGCAAAAATCTTACTGAAGCTCTCGAAGTAGAGAACTCTATTGATTATGGAAACGCATGTTCAGTCTTTACTCAGAACGGTGCTGTTGCTGAAAGAGTGGCAAAGGAAGCCAGAGCAGGAATGGTGGGTGTCAACATTGGCGTTCCTGTTCCAAGAGAGCCATTCAGCTTTGGCGGAATCAATGATTCAAAATTCGGATACGGAGATATTACGGGAGCTCATTCGTTGGATTTCTGGTCAAACATCAAGAAAATCACAAAGAAATGGGAACTACAAAAAGATACAACTTGGATGGGATAATACCCGCGGACTAAAGTTGAATAAGTTATAAAGGGATAAATATGACAGAACACAAGAAGGCAAGCCACGTTGTCCTTACGTCACACTCGAATCAGGTTTTCAAGGAATCAATTCCCATAAACTGGGGAGAAAAAGATCCAAAGAAGAGAGGACCGGTCATTGCGACAATTTCAGAAAAAGAAAACAGAAATGCCATTGGAAGTCACAGTGGAAGTTACACGGTTTACCGTGCACTCTCCATTGCTTCAGGTGCTTTCCCACAAGATCACAGACCTGATCTTCAAAACACAGAAGTTACAAACAAGTTTGGTCCTTACGACTCATGGTATGAGCCGGACAGAATTGTTTCCATGGACCCATGGGGTGCAAACATCAACGAGTACTTCGGTGATTACCTGAAAAAAGGTTACAACATTCACCCAACTGTTGCTGTAACTCAAGCAAGACTTCATATTCCTGAAATCAGAGAGGCCATCGACAAAGGCAGACTTAAAGTTGACGGTGAAATCGTAACTTCTGCCAAAGATATTAAAGTGACCAAGGTTGCTGTTGAACCAGTTTGGTATCTTCCAGGAATGGCAAAGCGTCTCAAAATTGATGAAGGTGAACTCAGAAAGATTCTTTTCCAGGAAACTGGTGGAATGTTTCCAGAACTGGTCACACGACCAGACTTAAAAGTTCTTCTGCCACCAATTGGTAGTACGACTGCATATATTTTCGGAAAAATCGAAGACCTGGCCAACCCAGAAGTTGAACTTACATGTCGTGTACACGATGAGTGTAACGGTTCTGATGTTTTTGGTTCTGATATCTGTACTTGTCGTCCTTACCTTACCCATGGGATTGAAGAAGCGACAAAGACTGCCCAAAAAGGTGGTGTTGGTCTTATCGTTTATTATAGAAAAGAAGGACGCTCTCTTGGTGAAGTGACAAAATTCCTCGTCTACAACGCAAGAAAGAGACAAGAAGGTGGAGATAGTGCCGCCACTTACTTCCACAGAACTGAATGTGTCGCCGGTGTTCAAGATGCCAGGTTTCAAGAATTCATGCCAGATGTGTTGAACTATCTTGGAGTTAAGAAGATCCACAATCTTCTTTCGATGAGTGACATGAAATACAATGCCATCACAAGTAACGGAATCGAAGTTGTGAATAGAGTTTCTATTCCTGAAGAACTCATTCCACAAGATGCAATGGTTGAAATGGAAGCCAAAAAAGCAGCTGGTTACTTCACTGAAGGCGAAGTTAAATCAGGTGACAAACTCGACAGCGTCAAAGGTCGGGAGTTGGAAGAATAATGATCTCTCATACAGATGAAATCAATTACCTGAGAACTCCGACGGCAATCCGAGAGAGAACTGGGAAGATCTTTGATCTTTGCAAGGAAGGTAAAACTCATTTTGAGTACCATCCCGACAAATTGACCGAAGTTTCCGAGTTTGTTCTTGAAGTCATCAAGGAAAACTATCCGTCACTTGAAATCCCTTTTCACTCGAGATGGGGACATTTCAAAGTTGGTGGTTATGACAGAGTCGGACTTCTTGAAAACAGGCTTAGTGGCGATGCCATGGAAAAAGCGAGAACCAAACTTGATCTTGTGATCACTTCTGTTCTCCTTGATGCAGGTGCTGGTCCAAGCTGGAGCTATTTTGAGAAAAACACCGGAGAAAATTTTTCTAGAAGTGAAGGACTTGGTGTAGCCAGTTTTCATATGTTCTGCGAAGGCTATTTTTCTTCTGATAAATCCAATCCTTTCAGAGCGGATGGAGAAGCCTTGAAAAATCTGGTCACTGAAGATCTTCAAATGGCCTTTCAAGTCAAGGAATCAAATCCTCTCGTCGGTGCAGCTGGTAGAACTCAACTAATCAACAGACTTGGTCAGACAGTTCTTTCGAAAACAGAATTTTTCAAGGATGCACGTCCTGGAAACATTGTTGACTATCTAGTTGAAAAGCACGGTGAAAGTTTTGAAGTTCAGGACATTCTTCAAGCAGTTCTTCTTGGACTTGGAGATATCTGGCCATCCAGACTTCAACTTGATGGAACAAATCTTGGTGACGTTTGGAGACATGAAGGAATGTCCGAAAGTGACCCCGAACATTGTCTGATTCCTTTTCACAAACTTAGTCAGTGGCTGACTTATTCATTGGTTGAGCCAATGGTAGAAGCTGGACTGACTGTGACCGGTGCAGAGAAATTAACAGGACTTGCTGAGTACAGAAACGGTGGTTTGATTCTAGATACTGGGCTGGTAACTCTTAGAGACTCAAGTCTTCGTCATAGTGCCCATACGCCGGACTCAGACCTGATTATTGAATGGCGTGCTTTAACAATTCAGCTACTGGATCTCATCGCAGATCAAGTCAGAGATAAACTTGGCTTTACACCAGAAAACTTCCCACTTGCAAAGGTGCTCGAAGGGGGTACTTGGTGGGCCGGAAGAAAAGTTGCAAAGAAGTTGAGAGAAGACTCTAGTCCTCCTCTCCAACTAGACAGCGACGGAACAGTATTTTAATTGGAGAATGATATGAGCGGAAAACTAACACTATTGGAACACCCGGTTCTCAAACACAAACTTGGATGTTTAAGAGACAAGAACACAGGAAGTAACGAGTTCAGAGAACTCATGAGAGAAATTAGTCGACTTCTTGCTTACGAAGCGACTAGAGATATGAAAACATTTACCGACAAAGTGGATACTCCACTTACAAACGGTGCAGAAGTTGAAAGAATTCAAGACCCACCAGTGATTGTAAGTATTATGAGAGCTGGAAATGGAATGATTGATGGAATTCTTCAAACATTACCAATTTGTTCAGCTGGCCACATTGGAATCTACAGAGACAAGTTCATCAACAACACTGTTGAGTACTATTTCAAACTTCCAGAGAATGCCAAAGGAAGAACTATTCTTCTTGCAGATCCACTTCTTGCGACTGGGGATACTGCTATTGCCTGTATCGACAGACTTAAGCAATACAATGTTGGAAACATCAAGATGCTTTGTATTCTTTGCAGTCCTAAAGGGCTTGAGAGACTTCACCATTTCCACCCAGATGTAGAAGTCATCTCTTTGGCCAAAGAAGAAGGATTGAATGACCAAGGTTATTTACTTCCTGGAATTGGAGACGCTGGTGACCGTCTCTATCAAACGAAGTAAGTATTGTGAGTAGCAGGACTAAAATCATTGCTATTGCTGGTGGAAGTGGCTCTGGAAAGACCACTTTCGCCCGCAGACTCAATCAACACTTCGGTGATTGTTCACGAATCCTGCTACAAGACTCTTATTATATCGACCAAAGCAGCAAATTCGACTTCGACGGTGGCTCAGTTAATTTTGACCACCCTTCTGCCCTGGATTTTGATCTTCTCGCCACTCACCTTGAAGATTTGAAAAATGGTAATACCGTAAATGTCCCTATTTATGACTTTGCTACTCATTCCAGACAAGAAGAAGTAGAAAAGTTTGATCCGTGTGATCTGGTTTTTGTCGATGGAATACTTATCCTCTCTCAAGACCAACTCCTCCCCCATTTTGATGTGAATATTTTTGTTCATGCCCATGAAGACCTTCGTTATGAAAGACGTCTTAGAAGAGATGTCGAAGAAAGAGGAAGGACAGAAGAAGGTGTACGTAATCAATTTTATAAACAGGTCAAACCCATGCATGACCAGTTCGTAGAACCATCAAAGGATCACGCCCACCATATTGTAGATCCCGACAACTTTGATGAAATGCTAGAGAAGATGAAAATGCTTCTTTCTTGAGAGGTCAATCTCAGTAAAATAGGAATTCTCACTACCCCCTAAGTGATTGAAATTACTTTAAGTAATCCGACTTTTTTACTCCTCGCACAAATTGCCTCCTGCTTGTAAGCACCTGGGATCTAAGGGAAAATTGTCTTGTGCGAGTTTTAAAGTCATTTATTTTTCTATTCATCCTGATCTTAAACTTCAACGTTCAAGCGTTTGATTCTGAACCATTGATCTACGAAGTTGAAGAAAAAGAAACGACACTTCTTGAAGTGGCCAAAATCAAACATGATGGAATCAAGAATCGTTACCCGAAGATAGAAGACTATCTTCGAAAACTTAAAGAGTGGAACCCACATCTTAAAAATCACAATAAGATCTTCATGGGTACTGAAGTCTATATCGACTACCCCTACTCTCCGAACACTGGTTACAGGTGGGCCCCTAAAATCTTTTGGGCAAAAAGACCTACTCAACCCAAATACAGCTTGTTCGGATTCATGACCACATCGGCGGGAACATTCACCGAAAAAGTTTCCAGTGTAACTGTTACTTCAAAGCAAAATTCCCCTATCACTGTTGGAGTTGGCGGTAATCTTCCATTTGATGATCATCGAATCTGGTCTCTGAATTCATCTATTTACTTTTCTTATCTAACTGCCCAAACAACTAATAGAGACGAAGAAATCAGTGTTGACCCTGAAGTCGGAGTCAACCTCTATCTACAATATGCATTTCCCGGTAACCCTCTTTACTCCATCTACGCAGGAATGGACGTTGAAAGATTCTCCACTTTTAATACAGACGATTTGATCAATGGAGCTTCAATCGATACCAGAAACCAACTACTCTCTTTTGCTACTGTTGGATTCAATAGATTATTTATGCCTGGTGGTAAGCCATTTCTTTTTAAAGTCAGTTATTCATTTGGAACTTCTGGTTCATCGAACGCTGACGGGAAAGAGTTTAAAGGCGACAAATACATGCTTTATTTGAACTATAAATTGTTTTCCAAAGTACTGGTCCATGCCCTTTTCAAGCATCACTCTCTCACAGGACCGACAGATCTCTCCATTACCCGATATGGTGGTGGAATTGGTTGGAGTTTCAGATGAAATTAAAAATTCTATCTCTTTTACTCGTACTCATTTATTCATCTGGTGCCTCAGCAAACAAACTCATGGTAGAGCTCTTTAGTAACTTCACCTCTTCTTCAGATGACCATTCTGGAACATTTGAGTTTTCAAGAATGACCAATGGGATATTCCTAGGTGCAGCGATCAGCAAGAAACAACAGCTCTATTTCGGACAAAATGTCATTCAATATTCGAGATCCTATAATGACGGTTCAACAACAGAAGTCTCAATGCTGGAACTTGGTCCTCGCTTCACTTTCTTTTTCAGTGAAAACAAAACCTGGCACATGAACCTGGTCTGGAACCCGTATGCAAAAGGTGAAAGGACTGCAGGATCAACTGAAACGATAGATGGCTGGAGTTATGAGATTGCCTTGGGATATCAATACAAAATCAATAAAAGATTTCATATGGGTGCAACAGTTGTTTATCATTCGCTTGCGATAACAACAGTAACAAACAGTTCAAATACAGAAACTGAAACAAGTTACACGTACTCGTCTATTTATCCACTTTTAACTTTCAATATGAGATTCTAGAAATTGATTTGTATCTCCCCTTTCACGGGAGGTCTTTTGAGATCGATTTCTTTCAAGGCACTTTCAACATCAAAATTATTCTCTTGAAATTTCCAGTAAAGATCTTCTGAAGGACGTAACCTGAAACTTACGCTATTTCTTTTTTTAGTAACAGGGGACTCTTCTTCAATTGAGTTTTTTTCAAGTTTCCCAATATCTCCTCGAAGTATTCTCAGATCTTTCATGGAGATTCCCTCTCCTTCACCTTTATTCCAGTTCAACTCAAGTGGCTTGATTCGACTCAGGTGAACTCTGTTCTGATTTAGGTTTTCAATGGGTAACAACTTTTTATCAGTAGTCTTAAGAGAATTGGGACCCCTGGAAAGAAAGGCCACTCCCAATGCAAAAAACAAAACGGAGAAAGTAATTAGAGTCTTGAACAACTTCATGGCTGCATCTTAGCAGAATTCTCTCACCTCTCAAGGTCTGGAACAGGTTTCTGTTTCATATGACAGAATTTTTACATCCAACATAAGTTCTCTCGTCAGCTAATTTTTGCTGACGTGCTCAAATTGTGAAAAAGTCTTCAGTTTTTCATGCCAATTCAGACCCTTGTCGACTAGGTCTCTGGCCCGTCTTCACTCAGGCGATGACCAGTTGTTTCTCAACAAAATCCAGTTAAAAGGCTGATTTTACATAGGTACTCTTTGCAATGAATCAAACTCACCTATCATATTACTGTTCCTAGGTCTCCCGACGAATGTGAAAAACTCCTAGTTTGTCTTTATAAACTTTGCGAATGGGAACGTGCAATTTTAGTCACGAATCATGACATGACGAAATATCTTTTTCGGGCCATTGATCAATCAATTTGGTCTCGGTAGCGTTTCTTTAACAAAATTTCTGTTTTTGGAGTGACGTTTTGTTAAAGATCATATCTGCATTTCTTCTGGTCCTAGTATTATTTGCCAGTCCTAATGCTTACTCAATCTTTGCTGCGGCTCCAAAAGCGGAAATTCTAAAAAATCCCTGAATAGTCGATTTGTCCCTCGTTGCCCGACGACGGACATCCTGAAAAAAGCCGACTTATGTGTGTTCTATAAAAAGCCCGCGAATGCGGGCTTTTTAACTTTTTGGACTTTTTTTATTTTTTAAATTCTTCTTCGAGCCACTTGATCAACTCAGGCTCATCGCCTGGCCTAAGACCAGTTTTAAACTCACCTTGAGGATACAGGATTGAAGCAATACCGTGTTCACACTGGCCAAGACAACCTGAACCATTGATTCGAACATCCGCCTTGTTAAATAGCGTGCTGGCCATTTCTTTAAGACTTTTTCGAAAATCTTTGGCGGTCTCTTTGGGGCAAAGCTCATCGTCTTCCATATAGGTACAGCGTTCACAGACAAAGTAATGAAGTTTGAATTGGGATGATTTGGTTTCCATTTGGAAGAATTAGCACTGGACAAAAAAAAGGGCCAGAAGATTCGCTCATCCGGCCCTTCTTAGATCAACGTTTACAACTGTAAAGATCACCGTCGTGAATTTCTGCAAGAACTTCACCCTCAAGAGATCCTTCGATGATGTAGCCGTAAGTGTTGCCACCGTCGCACTCATCTTCGAAAGTTGTCAGTTGAAAAAGAGTTTTTCCTTCTTCAGTTGTCATTACACTGACTTTGACATTACAAGAAGCATCCCAATCGTCTTCGAGAAATCTCTCAGGCATTTTGATGGTTCCAAGTCCTTGAGTTGATGTCACAACAGCAATATCATCAAGAGACTCCAGGTAACGGCAATCGCCAGCGAATGATTGAATAGAAAAAAGAACAGTTAGAATTAGAAGCAGATTTTTCATTTTTAACCCCCCGATTAAAATCTGAGGATTATCTAGCATGAAATTCCAGAAACACAAATTAGAACAAAGAAATGGTATCTATCTAATTTATAACACCAATGGATTTGAGATGTTTCTTGATAAATCCTGCAGCTGCTTCAGGAGTATGGTGCGCTAATTTCGAGGGTTCATCCACAGTGACCGTATTTCCATGCTTTTCGAGCACCTCCACCAATCTTTGAACACCCCCTTCTCCAACCACAAGGTCATCTTTGCCACAGATCATATGTATTTTCTGCCCAGAAACAGAGCAGTTCTTCTTCTCTTCTTTTATCCATGGGAAGACTTTGTCTGGAGAGATTTCAGGAGAAACCAATTGCTCTCTGATGACAAGAGTACTCTTGTAAAAAGGTGTCTGGAAAAGATGAGTCTTGTTTTCTTCAGGAAGACCTAGTCCAACACAAATAGCCGTGCGTTTATAGTCATTGAAAATATCGAGCTCAAGTCCCTTGATCGCGAGTAAGGCCCCCAGACTATGTCCACCCAGAACAAGATTGAAATCTTCTTCAGTCAGATAGTTTTCATAAAGAGGGTAATGCTCGCAAAACTTGTTCTTGGCAAAATCCCACGCTGATTCAAAAAGTCTATAACTGTCATTTTTGAAGCTCTGAAAGTTGTCAACTTCTGAGAAAGTTCCAAGGTAGTGACCAGGGAGATCAAAAATCACCGAAGTCATCCCTTCTTCTGCAAGTCTTGTCGGCCAAGTCAGCAAAGATCCTTTATGACTAGTGTATCCATGAGTGAAAAGTCCGATACTTTTAGCTATCGGCTGGTCTGCAGCAGGAAGGAAAATCATGGCACCAACTTTCCAGTTTCCAAGCTCTAAATATGTTTTCTCAATTGTAATAGACATACTGTCAGATTAACCCATTCAAAGGGACTTGTCAGTTTCTTCAATCAAAAGTGACATGATTTCAATATCGGGATGGGCCATGTAGAAAGCACCTACTAAAAGTGCAGCTTCAGTCACAGGAAGATGCTCGATTGGATTCATCTCATTTTCATAGTTACAGTTTTCGGGTCTGGAAGAGACATGGGTCAATCGGCATATCAGAGGTCTCTTCTGATAGATAGAGCATTGTCCTTCTTTCAAATAAACACAGGCCCGCTCTTCATAAGAGATACTCTCTCCATTTCCAAAATGCTTTCTTTGACTGACCAATCGTGAAGGTGATTGAACTGTCTCTGTCTCCAGAATATCTTTCATCTCGATTCGAGATAATGAAATGGGATGAAAACAGCAAAAGTGGCATCCCCTCTCACACTTGGATTCACTAACTGAATCATCTAGCATACAGTCCACTTGTGAGCGCACCCATTGAATCTTTTCAGAATCAGTCTGTAACTCGGATAATTTTCTAAGGTGATCCTTGAGCCTACCTTTCAGTTGATCGTCTGCTCTGGCCTTGATCTGGGCCTGTCTCACCACATGTGGAAGATCTCGTCTCATATTCTTATTCTAATTGCTCCCTACCGCTCCCACAATCCCAAACTCATACCTTGATTATTTACTCCGCTTTCCTATCTCGTTGAGATTCCCACTCAATTGACTATTATTCCTCACATTCACAAAGGGACACTTAAATGAGACACATGATTATTACAGCACTGCTTTTAATGAGCTCAAATGTATTTGCCGCAGTTTGGGAAGATACCAATACTTGGTCTATGGAATGGGAGAGCAAGTACTCGACTTGGATTCAATCGGAAAAAGTTCATACAAGAATGTTTACCAGCAAGAAAAGTCGCTACTTTGGAATAAATGCCGACTGTGCCGATGCCGCCTATGCTCTTCGTGCGATTTTCTCTCTTGAAAACAAACTTCCTTTCAAAGTTCATGCACCGAAAGACAATACATCAGAACTTTTTGAGGCCTTGAGTAATCGCACTGACAAGTTTGATGAAGCTGGTGACACCGAAGAAAAAAGGCTTGTGGCCATGATCAATTACCTTGGAAAAAGCATTGGCACAGAACATCTCAGTCACATCGATACGATTCCAGTAAAAATCGACAAGCTTGTACCGGGAATGCTTTTTACCTATAAAATTCGTGGAGGAAACGGCAATTACATCCGACACGCCTACTCGATCAAAGACATTTCCGAGTACGGTAACTTTGACGTCATCTACTCCACACAAGCTATCGCCAGAGACAAGCTTCCAATGATGAGAAAATCCGGATTTATTTTCACTAATCTTCCACATGGTTCCTGGGGCTTTAGAAGATGGAAATGGCCGAGCCAGGAAGGACTGGAAAATGACCAACTCCCAGAAGAGATGGGTTACAGTACTGAACAGTATGAGATGGTCAAAAAACATGGAAACAGATTTTTCCGAATCGTCAAAGATAAACTCAAGACAACAGATGAACACCCCCAAGATATGCTTCTTCGAAAAATCAAATTAATCTGCAAAGAAGCTCAGACTAGAGCGACCTATGTCAACCAAGGCCTCGCCTATCGTCGAAAGATTGGAGGACGATGCATGAGCTACGAAGAATACGATGCCTATTCAACTCCAGCTCGCGATGAAAATCTTTGGAAATCAATTGAAACTCTCAAGGCCGATTACAATGAAGTTCTCTATCGAAACCTTTCGAATAGAGTTAACCCAAGAATTCTTGATGCTATCAGAGGAATCTTCAATGGCTATGGCTTCTTCCAACAAACAGTGAGAGATGACCTTAATTCCATGTGTATTATCAACTACAGACGAGGTGTTAGAATCAACCTCCACCACGTATACGACAGACTTTCCAAAGGTTTAATGACCTCACATCCAAATGATGGAATAGCTCAAAGGTGGGGAGAAACTTATGAAGGGAGAACTCGCTGTCGTAGGTGGTATTAATCAACGACAGGAGTAACCGCTGTTTCCATCCAGAACTTTGGTGATTTCTCCATTGACCTGAGAGTAATTGAAGACTCTTCCATCCTTCAGTTCAATGGAGACGTCTGATTCATTATGAATGATCTCAGACTTGGCCAAAAGAGCATCGATTTGCTCTTGAGTTGGATTGATCAATTCTTTTTCTTTGATGATCTGTGGGAATCCATCTTCGTCTTCTTTGAAGAAAACCAGCTTCTTGTAACTTGTATTACGCCCATCCTCGACGAAGATGCGAATTCGATAGACTTCCCCATCTCTTTTGAAATGGGTGTTCTCTGCGAAGGCCTCTTTAGTAACAATATCATTCGCGGTGAAGGGCTCAATATTAGGGCAAAACTCAGAGACTTCATGTCTTTTCGACTTGTTAACGATATTGTCTTCAATAGGTACAGACACTTCCTGATTCTTTTCTGGCGATGTGGAAACTACTGTTTTTTCGTTCCCCTTCCCATTTTCAAGAGTCTGTTGATTCTTCAAGATATAGAGAAGAATCCCAGCGCTTAAAAGTATACAAATTGTGACAATTTTCTTTCGATTCGACATGAAACTTTCCTACACCAACTTGCCATGGCTTTAAAAGTAAATTATTGACATTGCTCGTTAAGACATATAAATCAGGGGTGTTTTTTACATTTAGGGGGGTCATCTTGTTCAAGCTATTATTGCTATCGTTCGCGTTCTTGCACACATCACTATCTTATTCGGCCATTTGGGAAGACACCAATTCATGGTCAATGGAATGGGAAGAAAAATACCAGGAATGGATCAAGTCTGACGCTGTTCACAGACATATGTTCATCAGTCCAGAAAGTAAGTTCTATGGAATGAAGCCTGACTGTGCTGACGCTGCTTACGCGATTAGAGCGATCTTCTCGATGGAAAACAAACTTCCATTCAAAGTGATCAATCCATCAGGTTCTAGAAATGGAATCTACAGACACCTCGATAACAGATCGAGCAAGTTCGACAGCGCAGGATCAACTCCTGAGGCCAGACTTGTTGCCATGATCAATTACCTTGGCGATTCAGTAGGTACTGAACACTTGAGCCATCACGATACCTACCCAGTGAAAATCGAATCAATCGACTCTGGAACTCTTTTCACTTACAAGTACAAGAAGTGGTATCACAAGAATGCTATCAGACACACTTACAACATCAAAGACGTTACCAAATATGGTGACTACGATGTGATTTATTCAACTCAAGCGATCGTTAAAGACAATCTTCCAATGATCAGAAGAAAGAATCACAACTTCTCAAACCTTCCACACGGAGCTTGGGGATACAAGAGATTCAAATGGCCGGAGTACGATGGGCGCTCAAACGATGAACTTCCACGAGAGCTTGCTTACTCAGAAGAGCAATTCAAAATGGCCGATAAGCTTGAAGACAGGTTCTTCAGATTTGTAAAAAACCAACTCAAAGAAGAAGACGAAAACCCTCATCAACTTCTTTTCAGAAAGCTGAATGACCTTTGTCAGGAAGCCAAAGACAGAATTGATTACGTTAATCAAGGTTGGAACCACCACGTAAGAACTGGTGGAAAATGTATGAACTACGAAGACTATGATGCCTACTCGACTCCATCTAGAGACAGAGCTCTTGAAATGACTTTCAAGAGACTTGAAGCTGACTTTGATGAAGTTGTAAGCAGAGGCCTTGATACCATGGTTAAGAAGAGACTTATCCAGGTTCTTAGAGCAATTTTCAAAGGCGACAACGACGGTCCATACGTTTCAGAAGACCTCGCTAATGTCTGTACTCTTAATTATAGAGAAGGTGTTTCAATCAACCTTGCGACTCTATGGGGAAGACTTGAAAAGGGCAGACTTTCTTCCCACCCGAACGACTCACTCGAGCACAGATGGGGTGAGAAAAAATGGGGAAGAACCAACTGTAAAAAGTGGTACTAGAAATTACATCCATGCCCTTCTGGCGGTTCGACCTGAGATTTACAGTCAGGACTTCCAGCAGGGCATCTAAGACGAAGATGGAAGTGATGCATATGAACTTTATCTTCCCTTCTAAGCCTTCTTAAAACCTCGGCCTCACTCTCCAACTCACCTTTTGATTCAGCATAATTACAGAGTGCTTTTTTAATGGCGCTATCTACGAAGATTCTTCCTACTTCATGGTTATGAACCAGGTACTTCATCGCCTCCCAATTTCTTTCGAGATGAAAGTTCGACGTCAGCTTGCCTTTGATGACAAAGTCTTCGGCCCATTCAGGATATTGGGGAGACTGAGAAAGTTCATTCACACGGTAATAAACCACATCGGCATCAAGTCCGTTCTGATGGCTGGCATGACGTGGAATCTTGCCTCCTTCTCTAGCCGAGATATCCCCGATTTGGGTTTTCTCAATGGAAGAGAAACGGCTTTTCATATGCTCGGCAAGACCTGTAAGGGCCTTCATAATTTCAGGAGTTCCAAAGTTCTGACCTCTCGTCTGGTAGAGCTTCACCACTCCATGAAAGTGGTAGTCGCTAAACGGATGAGCGTTTTTGATGGACCCATTTGAGTAATAACCTAAGGGTTCGCCAGCAAGAATATTAAAACTAAGGAGTAAGCCTAAAATCATTAATTTATTCATACACTTATTGTAGCGAACTTTGGGCCAAGTTGGAGACTTTCACGCGAGCACCGCGTCATCTGTCCCATTTGTGAAAAAATCTCCCAAAATACCCTATAACTTCTTCATACTGCGATGCGCATTCGTATCCCTCAGGATAGATAAAGCCCACGAATCATTTAGATCGACGGGGGAATTATGAAAGTGCAACAAGTGTTGGTTGTCCTACTTTTGGCAACACTATCCTTTGAAACCAGAGCGGCTTCGCTAATCGAGAAAATCCTCGATAACGTAACAGCGAACATCAACAAGAACGCCAGTATCGAAGGTCCTATTTACAGACATAAAGACAGAAACAAAGAGAAGTATGGTGACCAGATCGCTACTCTTCTTTTGAAAGAAGCTCACAGGCTTGCTGTTGGTTTTAAGAACGAAGGCAATATTGAAGCCTATTACGGTTTCCTTGCTCTGGCCCTGACTGTTCCAAATCATGAAGGACTTTTCGTTCACTTTCGTGAAGTGAAAGGAAAAAGCAAATATTGTACAGACTCAAGATCTACTGGAGAGGGAATCCTTTCAACAAAGGCCAAGCTTCAATTCAAGAAGGCCTTCAACGGTGTTTTGAAGCAAGATTTTCTTGTGAAGTGTAAAAAACTTGAAGGAGAAAGAAAGTACAGACAGTTGATCGTAGGTGGAGCTGACGGAAGTGACGTCGGCGTTTTCCAGTTAAGCTCATTGTGGCACTACGATGAATTCCTCGACAAAGGTGGTTATAAGTCTGTTCAGAAAACCATCAGATATGGCCTCACCTACTTGATGAGAGGTTACAAAAGAGCTGTTAGAAAATATTCTGCCTTTACATGTTTTTCAAATGAAGACGGAACTCCAAACTTTAACAACCTGATGAGAGGTACTTGGTCTGCTTACAATGGTGGTCCTGCTCAGCTTTGTCGTTTCAACAACCCTGAAGATCCACATGCTCCAAAAGACAAAGGATTTAAAGGAAATCTCGACAAGACTTTTGCTCTTAATAACGGTGGTTACTTCGGATTCAACAAAGATGCAGAATTGGAGCTTTCACCAGAAGTTCGCAAAGCAGTTGAAGAAGTTGTCGACAACTTTGAAAACAAATCAGACAAGTCGATCGCTCTAGAAAATCTACTAGCGATCTAAGCGGAGTTTGATGTTGAAGAAACTTGTACTACTGACATTTTCATTGATACTGGCGGGAGGTGTTTTCTTTCTCGCCAGCTCTGATTCAGAAGTAGAGATTGTTTCGCCTATCAACACGACTTCAATCAAGGAAAACCAGCTTTCCAAAGTGCTTCCCAAAGAAGTTCAAGAGAATAAAGGTTACCAAAGCCTTCTTGCTAGTACTGCGGCAGAAGATTTGACGAAAGATCTAAGCCAGTCAGAATCAAGAGAACTGCTTCAAAAGTCATTTGAAACTCTGTCGGCCTGTTATCAGACCGGATGTGGACAAGGTCCTGATCATGACGGTTTTTACGATCCCTCACTGACTGTGGCCACCATCACACTCAAAAGAGTTCTTGAAGCGACAGCATCTAATTTTGACCAGAGCCAGGCAAAAGAATGGCTGACTGAAGAGGCCTTAAGCGAGTTCCTATTGTCAGAAAACAAAGGTCTTCGAAAAGCTGCCCTTGAAAACCTCTTCAAGCTTAAAGGCGATAAAGCGTTTGAAGTTGTACTTGAAAAGACTCGTGACCTTGAAGGATACGGTGCTGGTGATGCAGTCGAAGATCTTCTAACACAACTGAACGAAGAGAATCGTTCGAGTTTAATCGACTCTATTGAATTACTCGGCAAGGAAAAAGACAGTTTTACCATTCTCGAAGTACTTGAAAGAGTCGCTAAAGTTGAAGTTGATCTCACTCAGATCAAGCAAATTGGACAAGGTTTATGCCGTTTCGTCGAGGTTCCTACGGAAGCGATGAACGTCAAAGCGATGAACCATTACCTATCAAAGTGGGCCGAAAACAACGGGATCAGCTTCAATCTGAACAGTCATTGTTTATGACCCGCCTAGTCTTCTCCCCTGTTGCTGCAATGCTCAGATAAAAATCCTCAGTCATTTTACAGATTTGAATTGACGGTTGTGAGTGCATCCATTAAATTTTGACTTCATCAAATTTCCAATGATGCCCGGTTAGCTCAGTTGGTAGAGCAAGGGACTGAAAATCCCTGTGTCCGTGGTTCAAATCCGCGACCGGGCACCACTTTTAACTCAATTTCCTACATTTTTTCGTTTAAGCTTATTGCATGTACTCCAGATTTATTTTGGCCACATTATTCTTTGTTTTTGCTGTTTCGGCCTCTGTGAATCAGTGCTTGGTTCAAAACCTTGAAAGCAAAGTCATTCAAGAGCACCTTGAAAAGTTCTCTTATTCGACCACTCATCACGACAATATCGACGATCCGGTTCATGTTCACTCTCATAAGCATGATGAGGAAGGTGAAGAACATCACCACAATCATTCTCATGTAAGTGTGAATAATGATCACAACCTTCCTTCAATGAGTGAACTTTATCGAATTGTGATGACTTATTTGAAACCATTACCTGGATATGTTTTCATCACTCATGACTCAAGTCCTTATCCTTCAAACTTATTTCGCCCTCCAATCTTCTTGATTTGATCGTTACTAATTTTCAATCAAACAAGGAGTTAAAATGTACAAATTTATATCTTTATTACTTGCGTTAAGTGCTTCCCCACTTGCCATGGCACATGGGATAAGCGAAGACGCAAAAAAAGCAATGCTTGAGGGTAGCTACCTAAAATATGTCTGGTTAGGTGCTGAGCATATGATCACTGGGTATGATCATCTTCTCTTTCTCTTTGGAGTCATCTTTTTTCTTACGACTTTCAAAGATATCGTTAAATTCATCAGTATCTTTACTTTGGGTCACAGTATTACCTTGATCTTTGCCACCTTTATGGGAATCACGGCCAATTACTGGTTGGTAGATGCCGTAATTGCTGTCAGTGTCTGTTACAAGGGCTTTGATAACAATGGTGGTTTTGAGAGTTATTTTGGAATGAAAAAAGCTCCAAACCTACTGATGATGGTTTTTATTTTTGGATTGATCCACGGCTTTGGTCTCTCGACCAGGCTACAGCAGTTGCCCCTTGGAGAGAGAGGAAGTGAGATGCTTATGAGAATCATTTCCTTTAATGTTGGGGTTGAGCTCGGACAGATTGCGGCCCTGACAGTAATGTTGATTCTTTTGTCAGGAGTAAGACATACTGATTTTTTCAAAAGATTTTCAAGAGTGGCCAACGATGGTCTGGTTTTAGCAGGCTTTCTTTTAATGTTGATGCAACTTCATGGCTACCTACATAATTCCTCGCCTGATGACTATGGCTTCAGTGAAGATAATCACAGTCATCATCACATGAAAATGGCTCCACCAAAAGTAGAGCAATACCAACACGACAACTTATAGGAGATATATATGAAAATTCTAATCACTGTTCTAACTGTAGCAATGTCTTTCGCTCTTCATGCTGGTCCTGGGCATAACCATAGTCATGGTAATAGTCAGGGACATAGTCACAGTAATGACCATGGACATAGTCATGGGCACAGTCACAAAAAAGCAAAGCCGGTATCAAAAGAGAAAGCTGGACTTATTGGTAAGCAACATGTGCACAGACTTATCAAAGCCGGTAAAATTGATTCATCCTGGAGTAGCTCATTGATAGGAACTACAGAACAAAAGAAATTTGGGAAAAATGAAGAGTGGGTTGTTACTTTTGACAATGAAAAGGGAGTAAAGGGAAAGAAACTTTATGTCTTTCTAACTCTTTCAGGAAAATTTGTAGCCGCCAATTTTACAGGTAAATAATCACAAATAAGAGAGGGGGCTCCTCCCCTCTCTTTTCGTTTTGATCGGAAAATCATCGAAAAACATGGCTACATACCATTCATCGATAAGATCAATTTGGTTTTACATCTAGAACAAATCATAATTCGCGATTCTTCCAACATAGTAAATTCCATCAACTCTTCGATGAAGAATATAAAATCTTCGAGTCATGGGTTCATCATTTTTGGAGATCCAAACGGAAACCGTATAAGCAACAATCGTTCCCTCTTGATTAGTAATTGAATAACTTCTTCCATCTAGCTCATAACTGAATCCAAGATCAAATAGATCTAAATCAGTAGCAAAGGTCAACAATGCATTCAAAGCTTCTTGCCTGACTTCTTGAACTTGATCCGGAAGCGTGACAACTTCTTCAAAAATGGCTCCCTTAAACAAGTGAGGTTCTCTCATCTCCATTCTAGAATGGACAGTGTCTGAAAGTTCATCTATTTCTCCAGCAAATGAAGCTGAAGATAATAAAAGTATAAAAAATAGAAGAAATAAATTGAGTTTCAAGTGCTCCTCCTCGTTTTGTTGAGCACAACCTAACAAGAAATAGCTCCCTCCAGTTTTAAAGCTGTAATAAAGACAGGATAAAGTTCCTCTTATTTACACTCTTTGTGAAAAGCACATTTTTGATGCAGACGAAATGCGCACGTACCTTGGGGGGCGTAAAAAAAAGGTCACAATTACAGACACTTACTAATTAAGGTAAAATTTGGCTTAGTTTTGACTAGCTTATGCTAAGATTTTTTAATGAATAAAGACATTAAAGACATCATCCAGGAACTCGACCTTTCTGGTGACTATGAGATCGATCTACTTACCCAGACCTGGCAGGGTTCGCAAAGTTTTTGCATCCTTTTTGGATTTGATTTTGGGAAGACTTACTCAATGGAAGAATTCCGAGAGCTCGTCCATCCTGATGACTCGAAATCTGCACTTGAAGCTTTTAATAAATGCCTTCTAACAGGTGACGATTACATCTACAGATACCGGGTCAAAAATAAAAAAACCAGTCGCGAATTTTGGATTGAAGCCAAAGGGAAAGTGTACTTCGATGCCAAAGGAACACCGATTAAAGTCATCGGTGTAAAGCGAGATATTTCAGACAGTATCAAAAGAATTGAAACTGCTGAAAAAGAGATCAAAAGAAAAACACTCGAAGAAGCGGTTGCCACTATCAACCATCACATCAACAATAACTTAACTGTCGCAAGTAGCGCCATTGCCTTGTTAAAGAAGAAATTTTCCGGTTTGTTGGATCTTTCCAAAATTGAAGAACCTCTTCATGGAATTGCACAACTGGTTACGAACCTTCAAGAAGTAATTGAGGGTAAAAAAGATATTTTTTCGACTATCGAGTCAGACCATATCTCTCTACTGAATGTTGAATATGACAACACCATAGAGATTCTAAACTCTGCTGTAGGAGAGCATTTCATTGTTTCCGTCACAGATACCGACGGGAAGATTACTGGAGTGAATAGACTTTTCGAAGAGATCTCAGGCTACTCAGAAGAAGAGTTGATTGGTAAAAATCACCGTCTTCTCAATAGCGGATACCATGGAAAAGTCTTCTTTAAAAAAATGTGGGAAGACATCATGGAAGGTAAAAGATGGCACGGTCTAATTACCAATAGAAGAAAAGATGGAACTTTGTACGAAGTGGATACTTTTATATTCCCTTCCAAGGATCTCAAAGGAAATGTGACCAAGTTTGTTTCCTTGAGATATGTAACCAAAGAATTTGCCTGATTTATCTAAAAAGCTTGATGTTCTTGAGCAAGCCTTTGCGTCCAGTTCGCTCAAGGGCCGTTCCCTTGAATTGACGGACAAAACCTTTGTTCGACAATAATTCGAGTTCCTGTTCAACTTGATCGACGGGTCTTTCAAGAAAGAATGATTTCAACAGATGTGCCCGCTCACCTCTCAGAGGTACTGCTTCCACTCTTTCAAGTTGTTTGATATTCCAAGGGCAGACATCCTGACAAATATCACAGCCAAAAATCTCCCCACCAGCATTTGAAAGATGGCCTTCAATCTCTGGAGTTTCATCAAAAAGCTCGATTGTCCAAGTCGATATACATTTGTTTGAGATGATAGTGCGATTTTCCACATCGATGGCATCTGTCGGACAAGCATCAATACAGGCGGTGCAATTCCCGCAATGATCCGTCTCATTTGTATCGACCTCTAAATCAAAACTCTGATCAAGAAGAAGAGAGCCGATCATGAAAAAACTCCCAAAGCCTCTGTTGATCAACATTGAGTTTTTCCCAAACCAGCCAAGTCCCGATTTGTAGGCCAGGTCCCGCTCTAAAACTGGGTGCATATCCAACGTATAACTTGCTGAGAGTTCAGGGTGACTCTCCTTCAAAGTATCAAGGATGTGATTCATCCTCTCCCTAAGCTCATGATGATAATCATCACCATTGAAGCCAAAGACATAACTTGAAATTTTGAGACCATTACTGGAATCAGATTGATAAAATTCATCCAATGATTTTTTTATGGCCGAATAATCGAAGGCGAAGACCAATGCTGACTTGAATTCAGGATAATAATTTTTAAGATCAGAACGAAGTTCTTTTCGATGGTCAGCTAGATAGCCGAGAGGATCATGATTTCCCTTCTCGACCCATTCAACATATTTTTCATAACTCAAAGGCTCGCTGAGTTCTGAGTAACCGACCTTCCTGATGGAGAGCTTTTCGAGCAACTCTTTGTCAAAAAGCTCATCAGGTTTCATAGAAATTTTGAGATGATTTCAATCGCCCCGGTTGGACACTTCTCGACACATTCCATATCTATGGTACAGGCGCCAATCTTGTCTACAGCAATAGTGGTACGTTTGGCTTCATCGTTGGTTTGCGTCCAGATACCATGTGGGCAAACACTGATACAGTTATTGCAAGAGGCACAGACAGAAGTATCCAGGTGGATGGTCTTCTTGTCGTCACTTGCTTTTTCCATACCCTCACCACTTCCTGGAACACCCGGAAGATCATTGAGGATTTCAACTTTAACAGAGTTTGAAGATCCACGAGAGAAAAACTTACCGTCACCTCGGGTAATGACGACTTTGTCTCCATTGTGAAAGCTTCCATCTTTCTTGACCTTGTTTAAAACATCAATCTGAAAGTCGAAATTATCTTCATCAAATTCGTGAATATAAAAAGGATAAACTCCCCAATACATACACATCTTTCTTGCTGTCTGCATGGAGTGAGTGATTCCAAGAACTGGAGTCAGAGGACGGAACATAGAAATCTTCCGACAAGAGTTTCCAGATTCTGTTACACAAAGAATTCTTTTGGCCTTGACCTTTTCGGCAATCATGGAAGCTGCAACCATAACGGATGCGTTCACATTTGAAAGGTCCATATGACGAAGAAGCGGTCTGTCTTTCGGAGATTTTTCTGCTTCTTCGATGATATTACTCATCATCTGAACAACTTTGACCGGATGTTTACCGGCAGCAGTTTCTCCAGAAAGCATGACTACATCGGTTCCATCCCAAATGGCGTTTGCGACATCCGAAGCTTCAGCTCTCGTCGGAGTCGGGTTCTCCGTCATCGTTTCAAGCATCTGAGTAGCTGTGATCACAGGAACGTGTCTCGTATTACAAAGTCTGATGATGTGTTTTTGAATGGCAGGAACCAAATGGTTACCAACTTCAACACCCATATCACCACGGGCCACCATCACAATGTCTGTTACTTTGAGAATCTCCTCTAGATTGTCCACCGCTTGTGGTTTTTCAATTTTAGAAACTATAGGAATATTCATTTTCAACTTGTGAAGCAGAGTCTTCACTTCGAGAATATCTTCGGGCTTTCTGACAAAAGAAAGAGCGACAAAATCGATGTCTTGCCCGAGAGCAAAAAGAAGATCCTCTTTATCTTTCTCAGTGAAAGCAGGTGCTGAAACTTCACAATCAGGGAGGTTAATCCCTTTATTGGATTTCAAAGTTCCACCTACAGAGAATTTGATCTTGTAAACGTCTCGATCTCTTTCAACAGCTGTTGCCTGAAGAAGGCCATCATCAAATAGAATTCGAGCACCGTCATGACAGTCATCAACAAGCTTGTCGTAAATGGTTGGGATGTAACAATCTTTATACTCTGGATATTTGTCTTTATCTTTTGTCTGACCGATAACCCACTCTTCACCTTCTTTCGGCTCAAGTGGCTTTTCGACTTTATCAAGTCGGATCTTTGGACCTTGAAGGTCGATCATGATTCCGATTTCTTTGCCTGCTTTTTTGGAAGCTTCTCTAATGTTGCCGATCAGCTCCTTATGACCTTCATGAGTACCGTGACTCATATTGACTCTGGCGACATTTAATCCAGCTTCAATCAGTTCTGCAATCTTATCGACAGTGTTTGAGGAGGGACCTAATGTCCCAAGAATTTTGGCCCGACGCATATAATACCTTTTTGAACTTCCCGAATTCTCAATTTAGCAAAATTACACTAGGCCAACAATACTTTGCTGCTTTAGATTTTAATTGGAGGGAAATCTTAGACACTACGCGTTTTCATTGGCGTCTTTGGCCCTCTCGATCTCTCTATCTGCGATTGATTGCTTAACGTTCTGCATCTGAATTTCGAATTGATGCTTCAACGTGGCCTTTTCAAGCTCAGATTTCTTGTAGAGACGATCGTATTCGGCCCTGGCGCTCGACATCTTGGACTGCAATGTTCTCTGGGCCTCACTTCTCTCTCTCGCCAACATGCCCTCATATCTCTGAGTCAGTTTGGCCAGCTGAAGATCGGATTCAGTCTTGCTGTCTCCAAGTTGCTTTTGAAACTGTCCTTTGATTCGAAGAAGCTCTTGTTGCATTTGAGTTTGCAGACCTTCAAACTCCAATTTGAAGTTCTTGTTGTCAGCTTTTCTTCTATCATCGGCCAGTGTTCTGATATTTTGAATTTCCTCTGAAGACTTGTTCTTCAGATTGGCAATCTTTTGTTCGTAAGATGCTCTCTGCTGTTGATTTTCCTTGATGGAATAATCCAACTTCTTCAAGAGACTTTCTTCACGTTTGGAATATGTCTTCGCCAGATCTTTTTTGAGCTCTTCACGTTGCTCATAGTTTTCTTTTCTCTGGTCTTGAATGAATTCAGTTTTTTCAGCAGCATGCTGTTCCTGAAGATCATTAACGAGAGCTCTGTTCTGATCACTCATTTCGATCACATTTCTAGCGAACTCCTGTCTCTGACTGGATAGCATTCTCTTGGACTTTTCTTGCTGTGAAATATTCTGCTGAAGTGATGAGTCTTTTGTACTCTTCAATTCTTTCTTATAAGAGTTAATCGTGTTTTGCATCTCTTCTTGAGATTTCATCACGACCTTTTCCTTATAATCACGCATTTGTTTGTCTTTATTCTCGATCTGCTTGTTGTGAGCTCTGTCATTTTCCTTGAGCTGAGCCTGATTCATTGAGTTTATGCGCTCTTTATCTTCTTGAGTAGCAAACTGGATTTCATCCATTTTGTTTCTAAGGTGTCTCAATCTATTTTCATAACCGTCGACAATTCTCTGTTCTTTTTGTTTTTGAACATCGAGCTGCGAACCACCAGTAATCTTTTGTTTGGTTGTATTTCTAAGAGACTGGAGTTCCTTACCATGCTCTGATTGCAAACGCATGATTCGTTCTTTCTGCTCTCTTCTTTCAATTTCATTATTAGTGCGGTTTTTCTCCGACATCTTATCCGTCAGTTCTTGGAAGTTCTGCTTGAGATCACGTACTTCGTGTTCCTTCCCTTCCTTGATTCTCATGACATTGTCAGACTGATGCTTCTTCAACTGGGAAAGTGTTCCCTCGTGAGCATCTTTAAGAGATCTGAACTGCTCTTGTCTTTGCTCTTCGATACGGCTGTTCTTTTCTCTATTATCTCTATGAACATTTTGAACTTCAGTCACGTTGTCCTGAATGATCTTATGCTTTTCTTTGTTGTTCTCATTTTGAAGCTTCGCCAGTGAGTTCTGGGTCTGCATATCGATTTTTCTGATCTTATCTTGTGAAGATGATTCCGCTCTCGTTGAACGATCTTCGAATTGCTTTTGGGCATTTTCCAATTTCTGTTGGAATGATCGAGACTTGGAATCAATGGTCTTATTGAAAGCGTCACTGATATTGGAGAGACGTTTGTCGTAATCGAGTTTCGTCTTATTCTTGTCTCTATTGAAGGCCTCTACCTGCTCTTCATTTTTCTTTCTATAGTCTTCAGTTCTTTCGTCGATTTGGGCCTTGGCTTCAGCGGAATACTTTTCAGAAGCTTTCTCGAACTGGTCTTTGATCTCTTGGCGCTCTTTCATGTAGTTCGCCTGTTGAGACTTGGCCCTATTCTCGGCCATTTCCTCGACGTGCTCTTGATTCTTCTTGTAGGTTTCGCGCATGTCTTCAGCTTGCTTCGCATACTTGTTGCGAGTTTCTGTTAATTTTGCGCTGTAATCCGTTACATCCATTTAACGATTTGCCCTTGTAGACATTAATGGCCTTCCTAGCCACTCCACTTCATTATACAATATGGGTCAAGGGAATTGGGACGTGGCAATTATTGCCACGCCCCTATGAAAGAGTGTGATTTTGATTACTTGGCGAGTTCTGCGTCAATTATTTCAGAAAAAGTTTCAACCGGATGAGCCCCATTGATCATTTGACCATTCACGAAGAAAGTAGGAGTCGATTTTACTCCGACATTTTTTCCTTCTTCCATGTCAGCATTTACTTTTGTGGCCATCTTTCCTGAACCAAGACATTTGTCGAATTCGTCGGACTTCAAACCAAGAGTAACAGCAGTCTTCTTGAGTCCATCGGCATCCAACTTGGTTTGATCAGCAAACATCGCATCGTGGAACTTCCAAAACTTTGCCTTGTCCTGCTCATGAGCACAAAGAGCTGCTTGAGCAGCTTGGTGAGCATGATTGTGGAACGGAAGAGGAAATTGCTTGAAGACAATTTTAACTTTGTTTCCATACTTCTTTTTGACTTCGTCCATGATCGCAGCTCCCTTCTTACAGAACGGACACTGAAAATCAGAGAATTCAACAATAGTAACTTTGGCATCAGCTCCACCAATAAAAGGAGCGTCCCCTACTTTCACTTCGAAAACCGGACGAACTGGTTTTTTCATATAAACTTCAACTGGAGACTTTGAAGTTTTCTTTCCTATCCACTTCTCGATGTAGTTTTTCTTGAGCTCGATTTCAAGGAACTTCTTGATTCTCTCTCTCATCTGATCGTTGATATGCTCAGCAGGAATCTTTCTTTCCTTGATGAAAGTTTCAACGTCTTTGTCAGTAGGCTGTGCACCTTTTGTGATATATTTTTCAAGGTATTGGTCGTTGGTCATTCCCTTTTTGTTGGGATCTGACTCCATCAACTTTTCAAGAACGACAGCTTGAAGTCTATTCATTTTGATTTCCCAAACTTTCAGCTCGGCATCGTAAATCTCAGACTCAACTCCTCTGTAAAGCTCAGCATAAGAAACTTCAACGTCTCCAACTTTGGCCGCAGTATTGTCATTTGGGGCAGGTTTGAAAATGTAGTTAGGCTTGCTTTCTACATCCTTAGAACAGGAGAGAAGAAAACTTCCTCCAATGATGGCCAAAACCAATGTGGCCAAGAGTCCTTTCTTGTTCATCATATACTCCTTAAGTGATCAAATAAATCTTTAGAATTGTAACCTAGAAGGCCTAAGTTGGCGACAGCTCCTGAAGAAACTGGGCGTATGTCTGACTGGTTTGGAGAAGTTCTGCATGCTGCCCCATGGAGACGAGACTTCCGTCATCGAGGACCAGTATTTTGTCGGCCTCAATGATCGTTTCAACTCTGTGCGCCACGATGATGGTGAGCGAGTTTTGCTGAACCAACAGGACCACTTTCCTCAGCGCGGCTTCCAAAGCTCCGTCAAGGCCGGAAGAGATCTCATCGAAAAGAACAATGGTCTTTTTCAAGTAACAGGATCTGACCGCGGCCAAGAGCTGTTTTTGTCCGCTGGAAAGTTCGTCAGGTCTGATCTGAGATTTGGAATTGATTCCCCACTCTTTAAAATATGGAATCTGTTCTTCAATCCAACTCCAGAATTTTTCAAAATCTTCAGGAATAACATCAGACAGAGTAATATTGAAAGCCAGTGTCTCAGAGAAAACATGAGACTCTTGTGAAACGATTCCAATCTGTTCGCGATAGCGGACCACGTCCAGCGGACCACTTCCTGGATAGCTGTGACTACTTGGATTGTCCTGACACTTGAGTCGAATATCTGCACTATCTGGGATGATGTTAGCAGCAAGAATATTCAAAAGCGTCGATTTACCTGAACCGGAGAGCCCGACCAGACCAATAAGTTCCCCCCTCTTTCCGACAAAATGAATGTCTTTGAGAGAGAAGGCCGACTGCCCCTTGGTTGTGAAATATTTAAAGTGATCGATATTCACTTCAAGTTCATCAAAGAGAACTGTATCGCCAAGGGCGCTTCGCTTATCAGAAGAAAAACCATCTTCAAGATGATTGATGAAACCACCAATTCTTTGAAAGCCGGTGATCGCTCTTTGTACGTTAGCAATTTTACCTGAGATGTCCTTGATCGGACCGATGGAACGCTGAATGAGATCCACTATGGCAAAAATCACAGCAACTTCTGTGATCTTTGAATAAGGAAAAATCAAGACGACACAAGCGAGCAGCATCGGATACAAACTCTCCGCCAATGAATAGTAACTGGCGTCCCAAACGTTTGAGACAAGTTGTTTGTCGAGAAAATCGGTGAAACGTTTCTCACAATTTTTTGAAGCGTACATCTGATGGTCAGTATAATGAGTTTCAGAAACGCCACCTACGACATTGGCGACGGCACGAGACATGAATCCCTGAGCATTTCTAACCGAAAGATAGATAGCTCGCATATACTTGCTCAACCAAATTAGAGAGATGGAAGCCAGAACTTCCATCGCCATCAAAAATCCGCCTGAAATCAAATTTATTTTCAAGAAGCTTACGAGACATGAAACGACAAAGAAAAGATCAATAAAGATGCCGAAAGTTCCAGAAGTGATCAATTCACGAAAAGACTCGGTATCGTTCATGATTCTTGCCAGGACTTCACCTTGTGGAAACGCTTCGGTCTTCTTGTCTTTGCTCGACTGAACATCATAATGAAGAAGCCATTTCTCGTAACAGAAATTCCTGACTCTTCTAACAAGAAGTTGAATGAATTTGTTCACGCCCACTTGGTAGAGGGCACGGTTGAAATAGACTCCAAAGAAAACAATACTCAAATTGATAAGAGATTGCTTGAAGAGGTCAAGATCATCATATGTACGGCTCAGTTCCGCTATCAATCCGGGGACCTGACTTCCAAGTAAGGCGGAGATCACCAAACAGATCAGGATGACCAGCATGAGAGGACCTATGCCCTTGAATTTGAAAATTTCAAACCATCTGATCTGAGAAGTATTCATATGTTTTACTCTTAGAAGAGAGAAGTTGGCTCATCTCCCCTTCTTCAATTATTCCGTTTTCTTTTTCAAGGAAGATTACATGTTGACTCAGACGAACTGTTGTCAATCTGTGGGATGTGAGAACGACTGTCTTGCCTTCCATCAACCCCGACTTTTTGAGATCTTCCACAATTTGTTTTTCTAGAATCAAGTCGACTGATGAGAAAGGATCATCCCATAAGAGGACAGTGGCTTCAGCCATCAAACTTCTGATCAAACAAAGCCTTTTCGCCTGGCCACCTGAAAGACGCTTTCCGTTTTCCCCGACTTCCAATTTCAAAAGTTCCTCACGATTGTCTGCCAGGTAATCCAGTCCCATGATCTTAAGAAGATCGTAGGCCCTTTTCTTGAGTTCATCAGTTACTTCTTTACCAAGAAAAATATTTGCTGAGATGGTGTCGTTATAAAGATAAGGACTTTGGGCCACATAAGAAATGGACTCACCATGACTTTTGATGACTTCTGCCATCTGTTTGAGTACTTCCGATTTCCCACAACCAGTCTTTCCAATAAGGACTGTCCAATCACCGCGCTTGATATCAACATTGGTCCATTTATCCCAGAAGAGAACTTTGAAATTCATCTCTTCATCGATTTTATGAGGATTCATTTCCAGAAGTTTCTTTTCGTCCGTAGCTGGTACTTCTAGTTTGGAAACCAGGTCTCGAATCCTGTTCCAAGAAGCTCCTGATCTGGCAAAAACCACGCCGATCCAACTGACGTACATCAATGGCTCGAGAAAAAGAAAAATGAAACCTGAAAAGAGAACCAGTCCCGGCGCACCGAGATCCAATGTTCTAATAATCCAAGCGCCCCAAACCAGAGACATTCCAACACCTAGTGGAATCACCGGAATGGAAAAGGCAATACCAAGACCAGCTCGATAAAAGGCCACAAGCTCCTTAAATGAAGCCTTGTCGAAAAGGTCAATGAAGGATTGTTCAGCATGAAAGTTCTTGATAGTTTTCTTTCCAAGATAACTTTCCATGATGAAGTTTTGAACTTCACCTTGATAGTCCTGAGTTTGCTTGTAGTATTTTCTGTTTTTACTCACAACCAATGTGAAGAAAATAAAAGAGATCAGCATTGGAGACAAGGCCACAATTAATGAAGAGTTGAAACTTGAGATCTTGGGAATAAGTACTGCCAATGCGACGACAATATTTCCAAGTTGTAAAAGTGCAAATCCTATCAAGGCCCTAAGTTGATCCATATCATTTTGAATAATCTGGTAAAGCTGGCCGGAAGAGAATTCCTTGTAACGAAGAGGTGAAACCTTTTCGAGCTTTTCCACCAACTCAACTCTGAGATTTTTTTGCATCACTCTTGCCGGATAAAAAAAACTCAAACGTGAACTGGTTCTAAAGATGATGATTCCAAGCGCTAGGAGAAAAAAGATTCCCACTGGTTGGTTTTCTAGACCATCTCCGACTTTCTCGGCCAATTCCTTGGCGAGGAAGGGCAACTGACTTCCAATGTAATGAGTGAAGAATAGACAAGTGAAGGCAACCAGGTAGTAGTACCAGTATTCTCTAAACTGCAATATAACGAGTGAAGTGATGCTTCTGTCGAGCCTGTTTTTCATGAGGAGATGACTATAGTTCTTTTAAAAGATTCAGGCAATTAACGCATCGCCATCTCCGAATGTTTGAATTGACAAGGGACTTCCTCGACCTTATATTTTCAACTCTTTAAAAATGTGGGCCTGTAGCTCAGTTGGTTAGAGCGCTACCTTGACATGGTAGAGGTCACCAGTTCGAATCCGGTCAGGCCCACCATTTTTCACTTCCCCTCAAATTTAGTTTAAAATAATCCAGTAAATTCCTGAAACCACGAATTGTTCCAAACTGGAGAACTCATGTCTGAAGAGCGAAGTTATTGGCGAAAGTGTGCTACTTGCGGAAAGGAAATTCCTTACCGAGGTATTTATCAAAAGTGTAGCGTTTCGAGCTGCCGTAAATCTGTTTGGTGCAGTGTCGACTGTTGGGATATTCACAACCCTGTCATGAACCACAAGAATTCGTGGGCAGAAGAAGAAACTGCTCCGGCGAAAGAAACGGAACAGAGAGCTCCAATAAGAAAAATTGTCTCTTCCAACAAACCATCAACGACAACTTCTGCTGCGGCAACGGCGGCAAGAGGAGATATTCCAAAAGATGTACTGATAGTTGCCAGTAAACTCAAGGCCTACGTGAAGGCCAAATATGACCTAAACACCTCCGGCAATGTGATGGATGCTCTCTCTGAAATCGTCCGTCATGAAGCAGACAAAGCTTGTGAGAGAGCAATCGCTGAAGGAAGAAAAACTTTGATGGATCGTGACTTTTAATCATCCCCTTATGAGATGGTCGAAAGAAACATTAATGACCAGTGCGCTCTTGGTTCTTATCAGCGCCACACTTCTCGGACTCCAAGTTGCTCTTGGAACCAATACCCTATTTCATGCAGATAGTTGGCGAGTAGAAAAGAGAGAGAAACTTTTCGGTCTTACCGGAAGTGATGAATTTCTTTCAACACGTGCTCCTCTAAAGCATGGACGACTTGATCTTGGTAGTTGGTATGGTTTTCAATCAGTCAGAAGTCCCCAAATGGAAGACATTCAAAATGTAAGACTGAAGTTTTCTATCGACAAGGGTGAATACTTATCCGTAAGAATGAATGATTCGAGTTACACCACGATTGGTATTGTTTTTTCAAATGAGGAAACAAAGAAGCCTAATCTTTTTTTTGGTAAAGAAAAATTTCAGCGCAACCCCTTTGCTCAGTCAAAACTAGAGAAATGGAACAAACTTGAGATTGAGCTATTTGAAAGAGATATGATCTTCAAGCTGAATGGAAAGGAAGCCGCACGCCACAAGATCAGTGGTCCCTTTAACTTTTCTTCAGTCACTCTTCATTCTGGACTGAAGGGAGCATTGATTGATGATTTTGTCATGGAATCAGAGAAGGGACAGATCTTTAGAGATGAGTTTTCAAATATTAAGACCGCATTAAAACTTTTCTTCTTCTGGTTTCTAGCTCTGGTAGCACTCAAAATGTCAGTTCTTGCCTTTGTCCCAGGCGTAAACATTAGAATTGCCCAATTCGTATTTTTCATTGTGATCATTTGTCAGTCGATTTATTACCTTTCTGACAGATTCTTTTTTTCAACAAAAGAAATAAGCCCTTTTAGTAAGACATTGAATGGAGAATCAATTTCCACATTTTCCAATAAGATCGAAAAATTCAGATGGGGACTGATGCATGTCCTGTCTATTAACTCTCCCTCTGATATTCCGAGTGTGGATTACCTGGCTAAAAAGTCTTACCCAAAGGAGAGAATATGGGCCGGACCAATTGTATGTTCATCAGGGATCTGCCAAAAAAGAAGACTTGAAACAGCAACTCAGATAATTTCCCGAAGCCAGTCAAAAATGGTTCTGATCGGTACGTCCCAAAGTATTGGTGCAGGTGCGACTCATATTGATAAGACCATGTTCTCAATCATCAACAACCGCCTTCAAAAAACTCTCAAAAACAATCGCTTGGTTTCTCTCAATTTGAGTGAGTCAGGATCGAACCCCAAGCTTCTTTTCGAAAAATACAGCATGACTCTCGAGCTATTGGCTCCAGAGATTGTCATCATCAATCTGACCAACAATGGTGATGATGAAAGTTATTTTTCAGGCATGAAGATGTTGATGGATCTAGTAAAAAGAAAAAGTGCGAGAGTTTTTGTCATACAAGAAGCAATAAGCTCAGAAGCTGAAGACCTTTTGAAAAAGAGAAGAGACTTTTTAAATTCTTTGGCAGGAGACAAAGTTCATCTTCTTGATCTCAATTTACACATGAATGCAGATCATGAATATGCAGGAGACTTTCGTTTCTGGGATTTTGTTCACTTCAATGACTTGGGACATGAAAGAGCGGGTAATTGGGTTGCTGACGAGATCATGAAGGTCATGTCAGGAAAGTAAACGTCCCCTCTCTTCTGGTGTCGGTAGACGGCAGGTTTCTTTTTTTCCAAACAGATGATAACGATTGCGGGCGACAAACTTGTAGCCCCAATCTCGTATCGGCTTAGGAAAAATTCTGATCCAATTCAGCAAACTCCATGGAAATCTCAGGTGAGTTGCCAAATGGGCTACAGCATCCGAGCGAGTATATGTGTTCCCGTCCACATAGAGACAGACTGTATCGAGGTCATTCACAATTTCAGGAGGTAGTAACTTAGAAGCTGTTTCGCCTTGTAGAGAGGCGAACTTCACCTCTTCGTCAGATGAATACTTCAAAGAGAAATCCACAAACCCATTGCATAGGTTGCAAACCCCATCAAAAAAAAGAATGACATTGTTTCCTTTCACAGAACATCCACCAAAGCTTTGAGGACTTGATCATGAGTTCTTGAACAGCCACTAATGGCATTTCCTTGAAAGCTCTTTGAGAAATAATTAAAAAAGAGGTCTTTCCCTGCTTCTTTGAAAGACTTGTCCGGTTCTTCGTTCAGTCTGGCCTTCATTGCTTCGAAGTTTCGAACCAACTTTCTGTATTCACCATATTTGATATCAAACTCATCTGCATATCGAGGAAGAATCATATGCTCCCAAAGAGCAGTGATCTCGCGACTGTCGAGCTGATCAGGAATTTGATTCATGAGCTTTTGCATATCTTCAACATTTCTCGCTTCCATCATGTTTTTTGTCCAGTCCATAAGGCCGGCCCATTGTTCACGAGTTTTAAGTTTGAAGATTTGCTTCGAAAATTTCTTTCTAAAAGCAAGCTTCAGGTTTTCATCTTCGCCGCTCAGAATATGTTGAATGAGAAGTGTTGTTTTGACTTTTCGATCCACTCGCAATGTCATCACGTACTGGACGTAATCATTAGTGATCCCATTCCCCACCATAAAACGTAGAAGAGATTGGTAACTGACAGAGTCTTGGAAGAATCCCAATTTTCCCATCATAGATTTCACCCAAGTATTTCGTGCAACGACGATCACTTCAGTCTCTGCTCCGGATTGTCTCAATGGAAAGAGAAAATTGTCAGGGTTCTTTAGCCTGAGTTCTTTTTGAACTCTTTCAAGATGGTCTTGATACTGAAGATATTTTTCTTTGGACCCAAGACTGTTGATGATCTTTCTTTTGACGATTAATTTTTCAATCGAACCTGGAATTGTTGAATACATCACTGACCAAGGAGTCATGGCCGAGACTGGGATCAATTGTGGTAGTCCGATGTTGATCAGAATACCTGGAACCACGTAATCAGATATCATTCCCATCATGACAGCAATTGCGACACCAAAACCTTTTCTCTTGAAGAGAACTTTAACCTGCTTATAAGTAACCTGAAAAAGCTCCCAGACATTTGAAACCTTCATCGCCCTAAATGGTTCAAGAAAAATATTCTTCTTGAGTGGTGGGATTTCCAAACTTTCGGCATAAAACTTGGCATAGGTATCTATCTTCTCTTTGAAGATCTTTTCAAACTTCACTTTGTTAATATCTTCGAAGTTGGTGATATCCGGATTCTCACGTTCAATCTCATGCCCTACTTGTAAAATGACATTAGTGAAATCCAAAGAGAAGCGATACTCAGCTTTAAGACCATCATCTGCAAAAGATTGCAGTGAAGTGAATAGAAATAATATTGAAACCAGAAAACTTCTCATCAGAGGCTTATCGGACTTTCGCCTTCTTGGCCTGAAAATCCGACCATAGAACTCAGTCAATTCTCATTAATAATTTCCGATAAGTTATCGATGAAATTTTTCTTTTTGAGTATGACATTCATCTTTCTCGTCTCTTGCAGCAATACGCCTGTCAGAATTCCGGCAGGAGCAGAGTCAGGCTCTTGTCTTGAGCTGATGTCACAGTTGATGCCTAGAAAGAGAGTGGCATTCGAAAGCCCTGAGGCGTTTGAAGTCAGAGAGGCCCTGGGGATTACCCGTCAGGAACTTGATGACCTACTCGCCAGCAAGTATTTCCAAAAGAATATTTTCGATAAGGAAGGTGGCGAACTTCATGAAAGAAGTGCCTTGATTCTTTCTATGATCAAAAAAAACAGACCTGATTTTGATGAGAGAAGAGTGTTAATGAGATACAGAAGACTTTTCAATTCGTGCGGTGACTAAAAAGCAAATCCCACTCCAAGCTTTAGCCCAGTAGCAGTTTCTTCTGTAACAGCGATGTTGGTGTAACTGACAAAGATTCTTTCCATGTAGGAAAGTTGAAAACGTTTAAATTTATAACCCAAAGTTCCAGTCCACGTCTGAAAAGACTCGCCGACACTTCCGCCCCAGGCCTGTTGTCCTACACCCAATTCGAGATAGGCCCTTCCCATCATGCGATAAAGAAGAACTTCAGTCTCAGTGATCAGAAATTTTTCACTGGCGGTGGTTGCAGTCTCAGGAAGCTGGTACTGCTGGATTCCAATATTTCCTCTAATTCCCCACTTGCTTCCCTTTCCAAACTTCACAGTTGGTGTCCAGGCAACATTGATAGTGGCAACAGAGTTGCTTGAGTCAGAAATTTTGACCAATCCACCTGCAAAACTCAAAAATTTGAATAGCGGCTCCTCACTTCCATCTTCTCTTTCTTTTTGAACGACAGTGTAAAACTTGGTGTCGTCGTCAGTGGACTTTTCCATCAAGAATTCCCAATTAGGTCCACCCAACAAGGCCTTTTCTCTTTCGACTTCTGTCTGCTTTCGCTCTTCTTGATACAAGGCTTCCATTTCTTCAAGTGCCGTGTACTCACGCTCTTTCTTTTTGTCGATAGCCTTCTTGACCTCGGCTTGAGCGATCTTGAATTCGTTATCCTGCTCTGTAGATTTCTTTTTTCTTTTGACAATTTTTCCTCTGATTGGTCCGGCTCCAATGTACTGAACTTCTGAAAAATCTTCGGGTTCTTTATTGTCGCGATACTTTTTGAGTCTTCTTCTTTTCATGTCTGGAGTTTTACTTATCCAGATACGATGTTTGCCTGAAACTCTGTACTTCACTTCTTTCATCTCATCTTTGATTCGACGAGATTCAGAAAGTTTCGATCGCGATTTGGAAACTCTGGCGCACTTGAAAGTTCGAGAACAAGTCTGTTGCCCTTTCCCCGATTCAGAACACCACCAGTCTCCCGTGCCCACAGGAAGAAAGGCACCTCGGCAGTATTTTGTACTCATCAATGTTTTGTAATCAGCGCTCAGTTTGAGGTACTCGATACTCTCATCTGATCCTTTGACAGAAACTTCGTAACTCCGCTTAAGAAAGGGAGAGGCCTGGGCCTTGAAATTCAAAAGAGCGAGAAGAATGGTGATCGCTATAAGCGTAGATGTCCTCATATGTAGATTGTACCGGAATAAGTGAAATCAAGGACTTCTAGGCAAAAATTCCCGAGTTTGACGGTATCTGAGTTTTTTTGTCAACAAAGAGCGTTGATGACTCACCTCTCGCTGGCTATAAAGGCCAGGAATCAAACACTCATAGGGGGAAATATGAATTTAAAATCATTGGTAGCTGTTGCTGCTGTTCTCGTTTCGGCCAATGCTCACTCAGGGCTTTCTCATAGAGAAGTCAAACTTCAAGCTCGTTACACAGACAGAGTTTTGAAATGTACTAGAAAGGCCGTTGATCAAAAAAGAGGCGGACTTGTAGCAATCGAATTTGCCAAGACATACCTTGAAAAAGCTCAAGCGACACAAAACGATGTGAAAGGTCTTAAGGCCCTTTACAAGGCTTGTAATAAAGAAAGAAAAGATCTTGCCAGACAAAAAGACGTGACTTGGGGAGAACTTCAAGCAGAAGTTGAAAACACAGTCACTGACAATCAAGCTGTACTTTCAATCCTCAAGACTTTCACTCACCCATACGTAAAGTGTAGCCTTGCTGGTGCCAACGTCAACGTCGGTGTAGGTATTGTTGTCGGTGTCGGGATGAGAGTTGCTTCTTGTAAGGCGACAAATGGAAAAAGATTTTTTGGAATTGCTCCAGAAGGTGAACTTGGAATCGGAGGTGGACTTCACGCCCTGGTTGGTTCAAACCAATTTGGTTACTACCTTCACGATGAATATTACAACGACTCAAACATCCAGCCATACGACGATGATCTTTATCTGACTGCTGGAATCGGGCCTGCTGCTGCCGGTGCAATCAGAGGAAACGGCGATGACTTTGGTGTAGGTTTTGGATTGATGTTCACAGGAAGAAGTGGCGTGAACTTCAAAATCATTCCAAGAACCAATGATTTTGATAATCTGAGAAGAGCTCTACTTAAATAATTTCATACACTTAGCCCCGTTCAAGGACTTCTTTGAACGGGGTTTTTTCTTTTTTGCCCATCTTTTTGCGTCGTCCCGACAGATATGCTCCCGACTTTGGTAAAGTGTCTCGAATTTCAAACGCTTGGAGGAGCCCATATGTTCAACCGACTCAAAGTCACACCTGAAGCCATTGATGCCATCAAGAATTATTCAGCCCCACAAGGTGAGCTGCAATTTGGAAAAGTGATGTGTCCGGTGATGATCGTCAGTGATTTTGATAACGGAGAATGGGGACCTCTTGAAATGCTTCCTTACGGACCGATCACTCTCGATCCGACAACCAAGGTGCTTCACTACGGTCAGGAAATTTTTGAGGGAATGAAAGGCTATCGTACAGGAGGAAAAGGTCCTTTCCTTTTCAGACCTGATCAAAACTTTCAACGTTTCAACTTCTCTGCCAGAAGAATGGGAATGCCAGAAGTTCCAGAAGATCTTTTCATGGAAGCAGTGAAAGGAATGACCTCTTACTGTGCTGACTTCATTCCAAAGAGATCAGGTGAATCACTTTACATCCGCCCTTTCATGTTCGCGACAGAAGAGCATCTTGGAATCAAGCCTGCTGGTAAAATGAAATTCATGGTGATTGCTTCACCAAGTGGGGCCTATATCAGTGCCGACTACGTTAAAGTTAAAATTGAAAAGCAATATACTCGTGCATGTCCTGGTGGAACAGGAAACGCCAAGACTGGTGGTAACTATGCAGGAAGCTTGCTTGCTGCAGTAGAGGCCAACAAAGCTGGCTTCCATCAGACACTGTGGCTCGATGGGCTTCACAAAAAATATATCGAAGAACTCTCAGGTATGAACTTTTTCGCTTTCGTCGACAACAAACTTTATACGCCAGCGATCACAGATACCATTCTCAACGGAATTACCAGAAACTCAATCATCACACTTGCCAAGGATCTTGGAAAAACTGTTGTTGAAGAACAGATGGATATCAACTGGCTCCTTCAAAAAATTAATGACGGTGCTTGTACTGAGGCCTTCATGTGTGGAACTGCTTCTATCGTAGTACCAATTGCTGAGTTTGGTGATATCAATGGAAACAAATGGGTACTTCCGAACAACAACGGGCCTGTCGCCTTCTCAATCAAGGAAACTCTTCTTGGACTCCAAGAAGGTCGACTTGAAGACAAGTACGGTTGGGTTGTTCCAGTAGAACAAACTCACTAATTGATCATTTACATTTGTTGGATAGAGGAAAGTCTGCCGGTCTGCTGTAAGTAAAAGGAACTGGAACAGTGAAGACTTTTCCTTCTCTTTTGAATTGTCCCCAGATCTTGTAACGTCCTTCTGGAAGTTCTCTTTTGTGATCGTGATAAGGAAAAACAAATTCACCTTCTGTACTGATTGGTAGAAAGGCGTGAAGGTGATAGAAAATCTTATCTGTTAGACTCTGATGGTCATTATCGATCAGAATTGAGTGAGCTCCCATCTCAAGCCAACGCTCGAAATTTTCAGCTCTCTTATAAGTTCCATTTCTTTGCTTTTGGAACCATTCAAAATAAAACTTTGGTAGCCACATACTACAAAAGTCGAACTGCTCGTATGAGAAGGTCACTTTATACATGGCACCTTCATCAGACTTCTCACCGTTGGAGTTGAAGTAAAGATCAATGCCATCTTTCCCTTCCGGGTAATCCATTTGAGCTTCAGAGGCCGGTGTCCCCGCTGCTTGAACTTCAAAACGGTTCATCACCATTGGATTTTCATTTCCAAGTCCCATTGGCATCACTTCAGTGAAAACAAAATAACGACCACCTGTTGGGATCGCTCCGACAACATTCTGATTATCGAAGTCAGGACTTGAGGCAACATTCAGATCAAGTGAGAACTCGGCCTTCATCATGTCAAAGTAAGGGTGAACGTGAGCGATATGGGAATAATCATCTCTAATAATGATCATGTGCATTGGCTTGGCGTGCATCTTCATGAACATCTTGTGTTTCATACCATTAACTGGATTGATATAAAAAAAGCGCCATTCTGACTTCTCACCTGCTTCCATTCCAAGACTTCTTCCGCCATCGATAGTAAATGTCGTCTCGAGAGGAGACGAGGCAAATCCTTGTCCGATAAAAGTCAAAAAAAGAAGAAAGAAAAGCGCTGATTTCATTTTAGTTTCTCGCAGCTGATTCGTGATATACAACAACCAAACCTTCTTCAATATCAGAAATCAAAATCTTTCCTGACTTGAAAAATGGGTAGGCTCCCCATGCAGAGACGAAACCTCTTCCAGGAGTTGCCGTTTTTTGCCAGTAGGCCACTTCGTTCATACTGGCAGGATTAGAAATGTCGTAAATTCTAAGTCCAGATCCATAGTGAGCAACATAGGCGTAGTTACCTTTGATGTGAGTGTTGTGGGCCAATCTCCCTGGAGCTAGCACTTCACCAACTTGTTGAACATTATTGAGATCAGCAAGATCAAACATCTTCATGGTCTTTCCAGTGTTCTCTTCTGTTGTCATCAAATATCGTCCATCTTCAGTAAGCCAGGCATTGTGAACATAACCAGCTCTTCTGATTTGGAATCTTGAAACAAGAGTCGGGTTGGAAGGGTCATCATAGTTAAAGATACCAATGGTTCCATGCCCACCTTCAGAAACATAAAGAAGACCGTCTTTTGCGTAGATGTCATGGCACTCAACTCCAAGGCTTGAAAGTTGTCTTGGTGCAAGTGGGTTTTCCAAAGAAAGAATTCTTACCGGCTCAGAATGATTTCCTTCGGCAAAAAGAAGTTTTCTTTCTTCATCAATATAGATGTTATGTGATGTTGTAAAACCAGTATAAGTAGCCGCAACAGGTACATCATTTGGTAGTTTTGAAAGATCGAGGATCTGCATTCCCCCACCGCTCTCATTAACTACATATGCATAATGGCCGTAAGTCTTGATGTCTTTCCATGTCGATCTATTCGATGGAATGAATTTGATTTCTTTAAGCTTGGCCGGATTTGTTACATCAATAATACTTGTTCCATCCTGAACACCGAGAAGAGCATACTCTCTTCCATCTGGAGCTTCATATCCCCAGATATCGTTGTATTCAATGTTTCTATTTTTTTTGAATTGCCCGAGAGCTGAAAGTTGAGTTGATGCAAAAGCATCGATAGAAAATACGAGAAGCAAAAGCAGAATCATTCTTTGCATGCTGATCATCCTTGATACAGTTAAAATTACCTGTAAATGATATCTTCATTCACACTTTGTGAAGAGCGAATAATCCCCCTGTAAGAACATATTAGTCTGTAATGGAATGTAATCTCAAACAACTAACGCCCTGCTACATAAGCAAACCTCTCTATTTTTTTCAATAGGCTTAACAGAGAAAAACAAAATTGCTAGGGTACCCCCATGGGGTATATGCTCAAAACGTTCACATTGTTCTTGTTGATGGTTCTATCGTCTTGTCTTCCAAGTGGAGAGAAGAGCCCCGTTGAATTTTCTATCAATGAAAGAAGGCTTGCTCCAAGTGTGAATGCGCAAACACCAGTTAGTTTCGAAATACTAAAAGAGCGAATTCTCGATCGAAAATGTCTCTCCTGTCACTCTCCTCCAAAGCCTGATCTCGATATAGATTTCACCAGCTATGAGACAACCATGAAAGATCGCTTTGTCCCCCTTTTGATTAAAGGTAAGCCAGACAAAAGTAGATTATTCAAATCGATAGCCACTGGAGAGATGCCTCCCAAAGGACCTCAGTTAAATCAAAATGAAATCGACTATATAAAAAAATGGATTGAAAAATGCGCTCCGGAATTTGAAGCAGACGAAGAAAATTGTACGACTCCCGGTGATGGAGATGACGACGACTTCGGCGACGACGATGATTTTGGAAACGATGATTTTGGAGATTCTTTCTAATTAATAAGGAGATATTAATGAAACTACTTTCAATGATTGCACTACTTCTCTCATTCAATGCTTTTGCTCAACATTCAACAGACAAGTTAGTCGACACAGCTGAAGCCACAACAGAGGCCCTTGAATACTTCAAGGCGAACTCATCTGCTGATCAAGTGGCTGACTTCAAAGGAATTAAATCCTGGCCTGTCAGCGGTGGAATCAAAGTAAAAGTTTATATGAA
>JBFEVX010000101.1:0-14130 GCA_041546685.1 Bacteriovoracaceae bacterium
AAGATACATTCCGTCAAAGTTGATTCCGGAGTCTTTTATCGTTCCATCAACATTCTGAGCAGTCTCAACAAAAGTAGAAAAGAAAACATCCATCAATGCAAAGATATCTTTCTTTATCAGTGGATGATTAGAGCCAAGTCGAATTTCAGTTGATGTGTCGATGATTCTTTGAGGACCTGAAATACGGTCGCTCTGGGGCGCAGGAGGAGTCGGTGCTTCCCCAATTTTTTCTTTCTCATAACCACAAGAAGCGGCCAGAAAAAGCAATGCAAACAGTAGAATGACCCTCATCTTTAATAACCTCAGAAAGGCCACTTTATACCCCTCGCATCATCAATACTCAAATAAAGATGGGAATTCTTACAAGATTCTGGGGGCACAAGTGATTGATTTTACATTAACTCTTGAGGCTTTCCTCTTTCTTCTCTCGTTTTTCGAAAGAGCATACAACACAGAGCTATGATCCTTCCCGAATATACGCGCTATCTTGAGACTACTGTAACCACACTTGCTGTGAAGGCTTTTCATCACTTCATGCCTGGCCTCAACCACATTCTTATTTCGAGAAGTACCAAATACTTCCATTGGCTCCACTCCGTAGAGAGTTGCGGACTTTTTAACCAACAGATCAACCTTTTCATCACGAAAGACAATCTGCCCGAGAGGTCGCAAAATTTTTAAGGCTTCACCCAGTTCATCTTCAGGAATTTGACCATTCCATACGTTTGTAAGTGTCACCACTGCACATTCCAAGGCATGAATATGGTGATTGAAACTGATCGAGAGAAACTCTTTGAGTCGTTCGGATATTTCAAGTTCAAGCTCCTCACAAAGTTTCTCAGTCAATAGAAGTGCGTGCTTTTGATCTAGCTTCCCAAACTTCAAGACACTTCCCTTCATCAGTCTGGCCTGTGTACGTGCACATATATTGGTTTGAGCATGAACAGGTTTATCGGCCGTCATGATAATGGTCTGATTTTTTCTGGCAAAATGATCAATCAAATCAGAAACAAATTGATCCCATGGACTGCCTACTTGATCAGAGAAAAAATCATCAATCAAAATCACTTCATAATTTTCGCAAAGTGATAAATAAAATCGATCCTGCTCCATTTCCCTCAGAGCTGCAGAGAACTTCAAATGAAGTTCTCTTCCAGAAATAAGAAGAGTTCGTTTCTCATTTTTGATTCTATTGGCAATCGCATTCAAAAAATGAGTTTTTCCGATTCCATGTGAACCGACGATAAAGATAAAACGCTCACTCTCAAATAATCTAGCTGATGATTTATTCAAAGTATCATGCACAACTTTATTGGAAGAGCCGATCAATGTCGTAGAGAAGCTCATCTTAGAGTTTGGCTTGTCACCCATTAGTTTGGGTAAAGGAAGTCTGGAACGACCAACAGCTCTTCTTTTAGGAATAACAGACCTTTTTACGGGCACTTCTTCAAGTCCACCCAGCAGATCTAATTGTAAAGGTTTTCGAATCCCTTCAGTCTTCATATTAATTTTTTCTTCCTTGGAAAAATCAGTGGAGAAGAGTGTAAAATAGTAAGAGGTGGCCGGTCAAAGAATATTATTTTGGCCATGCAATAAACGAGGTGCTCCTATGGCCGAGTGTCAATTCAAAAACATTGTCATACTCACAGGTGCAGGAATTTCTGCAGAGAGTGGTATTGCAACTTTTAGAGATAAAAATGGTCTTTGGGAAAATCATGATGTGATGGAAGTTGCTTCACCTGACGGGTTTAGAAGGGACCCTGAACTCGTCTATCGTTTTTATAATGAAAGAAGAAAGCAACTTCAATCAGGAGAAGTTCATCCCAATATTGCACATCAGGCACTGGCAAGACTGGAATCGGAATACAGTGGCAACATTACAGTCATCACTCAAAATGTGGACAACCTTCATGAACGAGGAGGAAGTCAAAATGTTCTTCATATGCATGGCGAATTACTCAAAGTAAGATGCCAAAGAACTAGGCTCGTTTATGAGGAACATGGAAGTATAGACTCTAATAGTATTTGTCAGTGCTGTAATCTTGGAGGAACACTCCGCCCTCACATCGTATGGTTTGGCGAAGTTCCTATGCATATGGACAAGATTGAAACTCTCCTTAGAGAAGCTGATTTATTTTTAAGTATTGGCACTTCTGGACAGGTCTATCCAGCTTCAATGTTTGTTCAGATGGCAAAGCTTGATAATGAATGCATGACAATAGAAGCAAACCTTGAAAAGACTCAAATCAGCTGGAACTTCGATAAAAGCATTTTAGGAAAGGCAGGAGATATTGTTCCTACCTTAGTTGAAGATATTCTTTCAGGAAATCTCTAGCTTCTTCCCCAAAAATATCCAATTCTGAAAGCAAATGTGTATTGCTCGAATTGTTCGAGATAATATCGTGGTCCCATCAAGACGAAGAAATGTTTGCTGAGGAAGGCGACCCAGGCAAGGTCAATTTTTCTGATTTCCCGAGTCCGAAAAGTATCAAACCCATGACCATCTTTAAGGTTGTAGAACGCTCCTCCAAATCCACCCTTAAGAACAAAAGCCCCTATCGGAGTGTGCCAACTGGCCGCTAAATTCCCCATCAAGGATAATCTTTGAAAAAGTAGATCTGGGTATTGCTCCACTTGACCTTCAGAATTGATTCTTGTGGCAAGCGTTCCATAGAGAGTTTTGTCATAATGAACTGAAGGAGTGATTCGGACGTTGAAATTCCATTTTCCATACTGTTTTGGATGCTGGACATTTCTGACACTGAATGAAACGTTTGAGAGCCTTTCCTTGTTCTCGTAGGTGACACCTTCGAATGTAGCTGTTGCCTTGGTGTATTTCAAATTGACTGTCCCACTGTTCAATAGCGAACAGCCACTCCCGAGAAAAACAGTCAAATATATTAGAATATGGCCCATTCGTTTCATACCTGAATATTATAGTATGGCCAGTGACTATCCGACACGTAGGTAAACCTATCGATTGGAACATTTTATGTTGATGAAACATCTTATAATAACACTCTTTTCACTGAGCTTGCTCTCCCTAAGCACGCTTTTGGCCGAAGATAAGAGTAATGAGAAGCTGGAAGAGCAGAAAATAAAAATGCTTTTGGATGTCATTGAGAAGAGTGAAGCTGTTTTTATTAGAAATGGGGACAACCACCCTGCAAAGAAGGCCCGAGGCCATCTTGAATTCAAGTACAACAAGGCCAGAAACATGTTTTGGTTTTTTGGTCCAAAAACAAATCTCTCAGCAGTGGATTTCATTGAAAAAATTGCATCTAAAAGCAGTACAACAGGTGAGATCTACAAAATTAAACCTAAAGGAAGTGAAGAGGCTGTTCCAACTGAGGATTGGTTGAAGGCCAGACTTAAAGAAATCGATGAAAAAATCAAGACTCAAACTCCTGAATCAGCTTCAAAAAAGTCTTCCCATAACGATTGAGCTTTGCTGGTCCTACTCCGTAGAGTTCTTCCATCTCTTCAAGAGAGTTAGGCCGACTCTCCGCCATTTCGCGAAGTGTCCTGTCCTGAAAAACTCTGTATGCCTGAATACGTTTCTTCTTGGCAATTGCTGAACGCTCTTTAGCAAGAAACGAAAATAGATCTGTTTCATCATTAGTCAAACGTCTAAATGACTCTTCCCTTTTGACCTTTTTCTTTTTCGTAGTCTTCTTTCTCTTTCTCGCGGTCTTCTTCTTTGTTCTGGATTTGACCACTCCCCTTTTCAGAGGATTTTCAGAAAGATAAATCTCACTTTTTCCTTCTAGTAAATCCAAGATTCCTTTGGAGGCCTCAAGAACGAGGTGACCATTTTCAAAACCTTCTGTAAACATACCCAGAAGAACAATCTGATAGAGAACCTCTCTCCATACGGCTTCTCCCGGTCTCTCCAGGTTTTCAACCAACCAACCGAGAACCTTGGCAGGAGTCCGTGGTGCTTTGACTTGTTGAAAGGCCTTGATGATTTCAATCGCCAGATCAGTTGCCGGATAAATTGGAATATCTCCTGCTTCACACATGGAGCATTTGCCACAGAATAGAGTTTTGACGTCTTGAAAATGATTTAGAATTAACCAGCGTTTACACTGCAGACTTTTACAAAAGGCCAGCATCTTATCAACACGAGCATATTCAATGGCCTTACGTTTAAGACCTCCTGAACTTTTTCTAATCATCGCTTTTTGAATCGCTGCTTCTTGAGGTGAAAAAAGAAGCCAGGCCTCAGACTCTTTACCGTCTCTTCCAGCTCTTCCGCTCTCTTGATAATAAGCTTCAAGGCTACCTGGCATGTCAGCGTGAATGACAAGGCGGACATCAGGTTTGTCTATACCCATTCCAAAAGCATTAGTCGCGACCAAAAGCTGACAGGAGTCATCTAAAAATGCTTGTTGAATGCGAGACCTATCCTCGCTACTCATTCCAGCATGATATGGAAGAGCGTGGAAACCCTTCTCACAAAGCCAGTCGGCCATGGCCTCAACTTTCTTACGGGAAAGACAGTAAATGATGGTGCTTCCAGAATTATGCTTTTTTACCAGAGAGAGAACTTTCTCTTTCCAGTTCTTTTCTTTGCGTTCAATAAAGAAAGAAATATTCGGGCGATCAAAGCCGGAAACAAATATTTTGGCCTCAGGAATATTTAGAGAGAGCAACATCTCTCTGCAAGTTTGTCTTGATGCCGTAGCTGTCAAGGCGATCACTGGAAGTTTTGGAAATAGATTCTTAACAACGCCTAACTGCAAATACTCTGGTCTGAAGTCATGACCCCATTGTGAGATACAATGAGCTTCATCGATCGCCAACATCGAAAGATTCAACGTCTGCATCCATTGAAGGAAGCCATCTTTTAAAAGTCTTTCAGGGCTGATGTAGAGAATTTTGATCTTCCCATTTTCAACTGCTTCAACAACTTCTCTTTCTTCGGCCCTTTTCAAAGTCGAATTAAGATAGGCCGCCCTGATACCCTTGCGACACAATCCATCCACTTGATCCTTCATCAATGAGATAAGAGGAGAAATGACAACACATGTCCCTTGCATGATAACAGCAGGCAATTGATAACAAAGAGATTTCCCACCACCGGTAGGTTTCAAAATCAACGCATCACCACCAGTGAGAACATGCTTGATGATCTGCTCCTGATGTCCTCTAAATGATTCATGTCCGAAAACGTTTTTCAACACGCCTTTGACAGAGGGAGTTGAGAGTGGAAATGTGTGCGTCATGATGAAATTATATATTTCAAAACAGGGTGCATAAAGTTATAAATCTTAAAAACTTGTGTCACGACTGAGCGCTTTGCGTCAACATTCGGGAGATGTATGAAAGAACTGTCAAAAGTGGTTGAAGGCTTCAAAGAGTCCATATTTGCAACCCTAAGCAAGAAGGCCCGTAAGAATGAGGCCATCAATCTTGGCCAGGGTTTTCCAGATTTTGACGGTCCAAGCTGGATCATTGATCTGGCCAAGCAAGCACTTGATAAAGGTGAACAACACGTCAACCAATACGCTCCTCTTGAAGGAATTCTGCCGTTAAGAGAAGTCGTCTCCACCAATTATCAAAAGTTCTATGATCTCGATTATGATGCCCAATCAGAAATTACAATTTTAAACGGAGCAACTGAGGCCATATTCTCAACAATTCTCGCCGTAGTGAATCCTGGTGATGAAGTCATTATCTTCGAACCTTTTTATGATTCCTACCTTGCGAGTATCAAACTTGCCGGCGGTATTCCAGTTCCTGTGACGCTTAAAACGCGTGAATTCAAATGGGATCTAAATGAACTCCAAAACGCTTTTTCAGATAAAACAAAACTAGTCATACTTAATTCGCCTCATAACCCAACTGGAAAGATTTTCAGCTCAAAAGAAATTGAAGAGCTTGGTTCTCTTCTAAAAAAACATGATGCTTATTTGATGTCGGATGAAGTGTATGAATTTCTCACTTTTGGAGACAATAAACATACTCCATCAGCATCTTATCCAGGTCTCAAAGATAGAACAATTACTGTTTCATCCATTGGGAAAACTTTTGGACTAACAGGGTGGAAGATTGGTTGGACATGTGCTCCGAAGCATTTGACCCATGCTATTAGAATGGTTCACCAATTCAACACATTTTCTGTCAATCAACCGACACAACATGCTGTCGCTCAAGCTTTAGGGAGGATGGATGAATACCTTCCGGAGTTCAGAGAGCTTTATCAAAAAAAGAAAGATTACTTTGTAGAAGGTTTGAAAAAGTGTGGTTACGATCCAATTGAGCCACAAGGAACATACTTTGTCATGGTTCCAATTGAATCACATACCACCCTTGAAGATGTTGGCTATTGTATGGAGTTGATTGAAACCAGAAAAGTCGCTTCGATTCCACCATCGGCCTTTTATATCAAAGGTAACGAAGGGAAAAAGTACCTACGTTTCTGCTTTGCCAAGAAAGATGAAACTTTAAAGAATGCTCTTTTGAACCTAGGCCGCTGATTCTGTATTCTTCTGAGCGACTGCATTCGACAATTGCTTGCCCATGGTCGATTGAAGACTGAACAGCAAAGATGGGTTGCGGCTCATCAAAGCTTTTAGGCCTTCTTGATCCCATTGAAGATATTCTGTTGGATAGTGGGCCACGACACTGGCAGTTGCATTTCCTTCTGTGAGGAAACTCATTTCTCCAATATACTGACCATCTCTTAGTTGGGCCACTTGTTTGCCATCGACAAGAACGTCTGTAGTTCCATTGTAAATAAGGAAGAGATCAGTCATCTTTTGTCCTTGCTCTACCAGTGTTGATCCTTCTGGAACCTGTTTCCACTCAGCAATATCATTGAGCTTTTTAAACTCCAAAGGACTGAGTGAAGCAAATACTGTTTGATACAGTTCTTGCTCTTTGTCGTTGAATTCGATTCCCCTGTTTTCGAGAATCAACCTGGAAATATGATAAATATTCAATGAAATGAAAACACAACTCCAGACAATTGGTGTCCAAAGAGGAGTATCGGAAACTGTCGAGCTGTAAAAGATACCACAGCACGATGCCATAATGGATAGTCCCCTCAGCCAAAGAATGTCCCTCACCATGAATGAACAAGCGACCAAAAGATAAGATAAATTTCCGATAATGACTGTCAAACTCATAACATCTCCAGATGGGATACTAATCGGAAAATTTCAATCTTGAGTTTAAAGGTTTTTTCAGGCCGATAAGGCGTCGGAAACAGCCTTGATGATGTCAACCAGGGCCACATAAGACACTGGAATTCTTTCTTCATCCACCAAAATGATGTTTCGATAGCGACCAGAAAACATGTTGTTGATGGCATAGCTGAGAACATGTTTTTCAAGTAAGGTATCAGGGTTCGGAGTCATAAAGTTTTTGGCAGGAATATCACTTCCTATGGCATGCTTTCCAAAAACCTTTTTTAGGATATCTCTTTCCGTGATGATTCCTTTCAAAATAGTTTCATGTTCTGTTATGACAACCATACCATTTCTCATGGACTGCATCTTCTGAACAACATCTGAAATTGTCGATTTGATGTCCATCTTGATCAGATCTTTGGTAACAACTTTTCGAAGAGGGACAAGGAACATGTTCCCACTGATTTCCCCTTCTGTACGAGCAAAAGAGAAGTTTTCATCTTGCACATGAACTTCGTTTACATGCCAATCTCGAAGGGGTCCCATAGATTTCACGGCGATTGGGAATTGATCAATAATGAACTTTAAAAGATCATTCACAGACACCATCTTAGAAATCTTTCCTTCAACTACGACAGGCAAATGTCTGATTCTTTTTCTCCCCATCAAGATCATGCATTCTTTGACAGTCATAGAGTCATCAATTGAAACCAATTTCGAAGTCATGATTGTTGAGACCGGCGAATCTAGAAATTCCTGATAACTACCAGAGTACTTCATTACTAAGTCTCTTTCAGTCACAATCCCAACAGGACTGCCCTGATCCTCCAATAGTGATGAACCAAAGCCCTCTTTTTGCATGAGATGAATAACTTCAGAAATTTTTGAATCAACAGGAAGCATCTTCACATCATTTAAAGGAAGATTACCTATCGGGACTTCAAATCGTTCTTTACCTACGGCTTCCATTTTTCACCAAAAAAAAGGGGGACGTTACCAGTCCCCCTTATTATAACATCAATAATGAATTGATTTAAATTATGGCTTGTACCAACAAAGTGGTCTGATACCTTCTTTGTGTCCAGTTGATCTGTTACAAACACCAGTTTTAGCATCTGTGTTTGAAACATCATCTGAATGATGTTTTTCACAAAGAGCACCTTGGAAGTAAGTATCAAGTCTACACTGACCAGCAGGGTGCTTGTCATTTGTTCTTGAAACCACTGAAGTGTCAGGAGTATCAAATTGAGGTGTTCCACTTCTTGCTAATAGTTTTGAAAGTGACTTACCGGCCATAGCAGCTCTTACACAAAGAGCAACTTCTTCTTGAGATCCCCAAGCTTCTGTACATTTTTGAGTTGCAAGTGCAGGAACATCCATGTCAGCTACGATAGCTACGTTGTCATCGTTTTCGAATACTTTTCTAAAACATTTTGTGGTTCCGAAATAGTCAGATTGACCTTCGTTTGAGGCCCATGTGCTGAAAAAACTTTTGATTTTTGGAGCTCCACCAAGGTGGTGACCAAGTTCGTGACAGATTACCAGAGCAAAACCGTCATCTGTTACGTCATTATGTCTGGCAAGACCACCATACATGTTGACGACATATGTAGAACCTTGTCTTTGAGCAGAAGCGTTAACTGTACCATCACTCCACTTTCTATTTACTTTTAGCGTCCCTTTCAAACCACGAATAATCGGAGCATAAACGTCAGCTACTTTGTCGATGATTTCATTGAATCTTGCTTCGGTCATGTCATTGGCCGCTTTATCATTAACGCCAATGTACATGTCATTTTCTGGTAGATATCCGGTCTTACCGTCAATATCACAAGCCTGGGCCGTCATAGATTTGGTAGCCAGGATCATAAATACGAAAAGTATTAACTTTTTCATGGTGTTTCCTCCTTGAAACGAAATTGCCTTAAAACATATTGATTCTGACACAATGACGTTCGTTTGAATCTTTCTTTCGTCTAACATCTCCTTTCACAAAGTGAGAACGGTAAAGAATTCCCGACTCCAATGCTGGGTTTTAAATGACTCAAATACGCGGCTGCAGTCCCGATAAGACGTTTGAATTGTTTTGTTTTACCGGGAGAAGGTTATCAAACATTTAATTGTTTCAGGACTTGTATTGCTAAGTTCAACTGCCGCTTTAGCCGGTCCAAGAGAACAAGCTTGGACACTACACAACAGACTGGCGAGTGTACCACCGACACCTCAAACTCTAAATTCCATGGAGAATTTAATTGTTTCAGGTAATGCCGAAGGTGCTGCCAATATCGCCATGGAAAACCCAGAGTTCTACGGAACGACATTGAAAAACTGGGTGAAAAGATGGACCAATGCAGATCAAACTCCGCGTGTCCCTTTCAATGATTATGTTGCAACAGTACTTGGAATGATTAGAGACAATGTCCCATTCGATCAAGTTCTTAGTGCTGATCTTTATTACATCGTCAGCAATAACTCTGGAGCAACAATTGCTCCTTGGGCAATTGACAGCAATGACCACTATGAAGATGCGGAAACAAACAACGTAAACTTCAAAGAGTTTCTTCTCCAAAGATCACAATCTTCACTGAATGGAATAACTGATACAGCAGGAGTTAATACAACGAGGACAGCTGGTGAAGCCTTCTATTCAGCAGGGACAAACAGAAGAGTGACAAGATTCACTTTTATGAATTTTCTCTGTCGAGACTTTGAAGCACTTCACGATCTCAACTTGTCTGATTATCACGTTAGACGTGATGTGGATCGAGCTCCAGGTGGTGACTCCAGAACATTCAGAAACAAATGTGTTGGCTGTCACTCAGGACAGGATGCACTCGGTGGTGCTTTTGCTTACTTTGATTTCGTTGATGGAAAACTTGAACACACACCTGGTCAAGTTGTAGACAAAATCAACGCAAATAATCTTTTCTCTGAAGGATGGGTTCAACAAGATGACTCTTGGACCAATCTTTGGAAAGACGGACAAAACTCTGTACTTGGATGGAGAGGTGTCCAACAAGGTAACGGAGCCAGAAGTTTGGGGGCCATGCTAACTCGAAGTAGGGCCTTTGCAGAATGTATGTCTACCAAAGTATATGAACTGGTCTGCATGAAAAATCCTCTCTCTGATGAGGAAAAGGGACTTGTCATGAGTCTTGCCACGGATTTCGAAACCACAGGCAACTACTCGATGAAAAGGCTGATCGCTAAAACAAGCGTTCAGTGTATGGGAGAATAGTCATGACCAGAGTACATAGAATTACAGTTACATTCATGATGCTTCTGACTGTCTTGTTCACTTACAACAACTGTGTCCTTGAGCAGAAAACAAACAAAAAAATCAAGAGATCTGATGATGTGAATCTCAATACAACTTCAACGACTGGTACAGATGGAACAAACACTTCTACTGATGGTTCAAATACAACAACTGATGGAAGCAATACCTCGACAGACGGAAGTAACGGGACAACAACCAGTACCGATGGGACTAACGGAACGACGAGTGCAACAGACGGAACGAATGGTACCAACGGTGGAACTGTAGATGTCAAAGCACTTTCCGTTCAAGCATTTTCTCAGACCACTCACCTTCTTACAAAAGCACATTGTGTGAACTGTCACGGCAACTTTCAACAACCTTTACATGCCGTAGCTGATCCAACTCAAGCTCATGATGCTTTGATTGACACAAATAAAATCAACTTCAGCGATATCCCAAATTCAAGAATCGTTCAGAAATTGAGAGTCAACATGCACCAATGCTGGTCTGATTGTGCATCCAATGCAACAGAAATGGAACAAAGTATTGTCAATTGGAAGGTTATTCGGGACCAGTTGATATCAGGTGCGACTTCAGGATCGACAGGAACAAATGGTGATACAGGACCGAATGGAGCTCAACCGGAATATGGAATCAAAAGTTATGAGCAAATCAATAAGACCATGTCTGTTCTGACTGGAGTTAGAATTGATAGAAGTAATATACAAAATATTTATGAAGATGTTCTCACCCAACTTCCTACAGATAATACTATCGATACATTCCTTGCAGCTCATCAAGTTGGTGTAACCAAATTGGCTGCTGAGTATTGCGATACTTTGGTCAACGATACAACACTAAGGGCCAATGTTTGGCCAGGATTCAATTTTGGAGCGACGGCCACTAATGCATTCAACTCAACCGGAACTCAGAACTTCATTGTTCAGACGCTAAATGCATTTTGGGGTCAGGGAGTTGATATGTCTGGGAGAGCGCCTGCAAGTATCGAACTACAAGCTTTGGTAAATGAACTCAAAGTTGGTGAAAATCTTGGAGCTTCTTCAACAACAAGAAAAATTGCAAAAGGCGTCTGCATTACTGCACTGGCCTCACTTAATGTGACACTGCTTTAAGCAGGAGTATGAAATGAGTAAGAAAAGTAAAAAAGAAAAACTCGTACAAGAACATCTTGAAGGGCACGAGCTAAAGACAAGGAGGGACTTTCTTGGCCAAGGACTAATTGCCGGTCTAAGCTATGCCATCGCTCCCAACATCTTCTCTTTGTTCTCTAAAGGAAATATGGCCCATGCCATCGAATGTGGTGCCGTTGATACAAGTGTCATGGGGCAAAAGACACCAGTCCTCATTTTTGACCTTTCGGGTGGTGCTAACTTTGCCGGCTCGAACGTCATGGTAGGTGGTGCTGGAGGTCAGACAGACTTTCTTCAAAGTTATACATCACTAGGATTGCCTCCTGATTTCCACCCTTCCCTTTCAGGCATGGTGGATTCATCTCTAGGCCTCAAGTTTCACTCTGATTCTGGATTCCTGAGAGGAATCAACAGCATCATTCCTGCAGCAACAAGACAGAAAGTTGATGGTGGAATTTTCTGTACCTCTTCATCTGATGATACGGGTAACAACCCCCATAACCCAATGTATTGGCTTTCAAAAGCTGGTGCTGCTGGAGAATTGACTCAATTAGCAGGTTCACGAAATACAGAGACAGGAGGAAGATCGACTGCTCCTCCTCAATCAATTGATCCAGCTCTTCAACCAGTTATCATTTCGAGACCAGAAGATGCTCTTTCACTAGTTTCAGTTGGAAAGCTACATGAAATTTTCAATCAGAGCCAGGCCCAAAAAATCATGAAATCGATTGAGAGATTAAGTGAGAGTAAACTTCAAAGACTTTCCAATATGTCTCTACCATCACAAATCAAGACTCTTGTTCAATGTGGTTACATTCAGAGTAATGATCTGATCAACAAATACAATGCTGATGTTCTCGACCCGAGAAACGATGCTCTTGTAGGAATGGCCTTCAATAACCTAGGCAATGGTGACCAGAGAAAAACGGCGACAATCGCAAAACTTGTTCTTGATGGTTACATCGGAGCCGGTACTGTAGAAAAGGGCGGATATGACTATCACAACAAGACCAGAGCTACTGGTGAAGTAAGAGACTTTCAAGCAGGAGAACTGATTGGTAGAGTCATTCAACTAGCAAGCCTGAAAGGCAAAGACATCATGATTTACGTCATCACAGATGGTGGGGTTGCTGCCAGAGCAGAAATTGACAATAGTACAGACGGTCGTGGGAAATATGTATGGACAGGAGATTCAGGACAACGATCTTCTGCCTGGATGCTTGTCTATAGACATGCAGGAAGAGCGACTCTTCGTACCGCAAATCATAGACAGATTGGATACTTCAAATCCAATGGTGCAGTAGAAAACGGAGCGACAGCGACTTCAAACTCTGTCACTAATTTGGTCAAGGCCGTAGTTGCAAACTATATGTCACTACACGGGGAAGAGGGTAACCTCGCCAACGCTGTTGGAGATAATCCTTTTGGAGCAGACCTGAACAATTATTTATTCTTCAATAAAATTACATAAAAGGTAGTCTTGTGAAACCTAGACAACAAAAAAAGTATTTTTTCATTGTTCTTCTTTTCAGTCTTCTGGGCGTATACAACCAATGTGTTCCCCAAGCGACGAATAAGTCCAAAGTGAAGACAAACATTGAAGAACCTTTGAACACCAACACGACGGGAACTTCTGGAAATAATGGTGGGAATGGAAACATTGATGTTCAAGCCCTGAGTGTTCAGGCCTTTTCAACCACGACACACACCTTGACTAAGATGAGATGTGCAACTTGCCACGGGAGTTTTCAACAACCACTTCATGCTGTGAGTGACGCCACTCAGGCACACGATGCCATTGTGAATTCAAACAAAGTCGATTTCAACAACATCGCGCAATCAAGAATGGTGCAAAAACTAAGAGTCGATAACCATAATTGCTGGTCAAACTGTCAGGCTGACTCAGTAGTGATCGAAGACAGTATTAAGGACTGGAAAGATGAGAGAGACCGTTTGATTGCAGCAGCAGGAGGAACAACAACTGGAGACGACGGTGGCAATGGTGGCGAACCAGACTTCCCTAACCTTACATCCGAGTCTCAAGTTCTGGCTGCAGAACTTTCAAGCAACAGCTCTGATGATGGGAACATTGTCATGAAGGCAGAGACTGCCATGCTTGGAGCTCCCATGGTTTCAGGCACAGAAAATGGAGTCAACTACTTCTGGACTCCCGATATGAATGGGTCGCTTTATCAGAACAATGATAATGGTGCCGGTACTGCTTACGTTAACTTTGGAGTATCCCAAAGTAATCAGTACAAGGTTTATGCAAAGGTCAATGCACCCAGTGGATCTGACAACTCATTTCACGTCAGAGTCATGCAAAATAATTTCCCTGTAACCAATTTCTTTGAATGGCATATTGACGTCACCAACGGATATGAATGGAGAGAACTTAAGCATACATCCAACAATGCGGATGTAGCCTTCTTCCTTGCAGGTAACAACACTTATACCCTGGAAGTCAAAACTCGCGAAGACGGTACCAAGATGTCAGACATTATAATGAGTGGTGAATCCAACTTCGACCCCAGCACTTACAGTACAGCTGTGAAAACTACTCTGACATACGACATCAGCC
>JBFEVX010000082.1:0-16638 GCA_041546685.1 Bacteriovoracaceae bacterium
CCAATAGATGGTTGGTGAATCATGACTCTACCACTTGGCCAGATTTCTCTTTTACCTTTTTCACCACCAGAAAGAATGATACTTCCCATTGAAGCTGCTAGCCCAATACAAACTGTTCTCACAGGTGAAGAAATCATTTGCATGGTATCGTAAATCACCATCCCGCTGGTGACGATGCCACCTGGGCTGTTAATATATAGTGTGATCTCTTTTCCTGGAGCATGTTGCTCGAGGTAGAGAAGTCTGTTGGTAACGTCTTTGGCACTTTCGTCGTTGACTGCTCCCCATAGAAATACCTTTCTTCCTGAAAGAAATTCTCTTTTGAACCAAGTATTGTCTCCAAGGTCACTGAGTAGCGAATCAAAACCTTTATTATTTTCAATTTCCACGATGGGCTCCTTTTTCTTAAGCTAAAGGATATTTTACGGGTTTTCGGAAATTTTTCATCCTTTTTACAGAATGCCACGAGTCAAAGCATTTTTCGCATAGTGATAAAATGAGTATTTATTTAAAAAGGCCATTTCCTTTCAAAATAATGCCTTTTGGTCGAGCCTTGCCCATTGAAATGTGAACTCTCTATGGTTACAATTCTGCATTGTATTTTCGATTCCAAAAATCTGGAGGAATAAATGGAAGTCGTCAAAAAGACTGATGCTTACGTAATTGTAAAGAAAAGATCTGGAAGATTTGGGGTTAAGAACTCTTCTGGCAAGTGGATCAACGGTGACGAGAAAGTAAAAATTCTTGTTGAGGCCGGATTGGTCAAGGCCGCTGTTCCTAAAAAAGAAGAGCCAGTAGAAGAACCAGCTGAGGAAGCTACAGAAGCTGCTCCAGCTGAAGAAGCTCCTGCCGAAGCATAATTTTAAGGTAACACCATAGAAGGTTGTTAATCGTTAAATAAACAAGAGGTGAATTATGGCTAAGAAAAAAGCAAAGAAAGCTGCTAGCAAAGGTAAAAAGAAAGAAATGTTGCTAGTAGGTTCTAAAACAAAAGAAGCTCTAAAGGGTAAAGGATACAATGTATCTTCTGACGCTCTAGATGCGATGAACGAGTACGTATACTGGCTTGTTGATCAAGCTCAGAAAAGATGTTCTGCCAACGGTAGAAAAACCATCAGACCATACGACATCCTCGGATAATCGTTATATTGAAACCCGCCTGAAGGCGGGTTTTTTTTTGCCTTTTGTTCACAATCCTCTAGTCGAAATCATTTACATTCAAGATAATGAAGAAAATCCTTTCGGAGTTTCGAATGAAGACTTGTGTAGGTCATTGCCACGCTGAAAAAATTAATCTCGATTCACTTCTGACCAATTCAGAAACAGAACTGATCAAACTCAGAGAAGTTGTTCTGATTAAAAAGGAGCATACCGAGTATTTTCTCTTCCCTTATGGAGTCTATGTCGTCTGGGGAGTTCCAGAGCACTCTATTGAAAATCTTATTTCCAAATACATGGTGGATCCTCTTGATGAGGCCAACAAACTCCGCGACTCCTTTGAGTTTGAATACTCGGACTCGGCAAAACTGATCGTTGAAGATCTTATTCATCTTCCTGATGAAGATGTTAAAACCAGATTATCCATTTCTCACGGGATTGCTCAGTCTTTGAAACTATCTCAAATTGAAGATGAAGTAGTGGCCAAAATTGAAAAGCTCTCTCATGTGCCGAAGATGTTGAGTGAGCAAGGAAAGATCAAGGAAAGCAAAAAGAACATCTCCAAGCTTCGTGGGCAGCTCTATGAGTTGAAGGCGAAGGTTAATTTCAATTTCTCACTACTCGATAAGCCGGAATTTTTTTGGGAAAATCCAGAATACGATTCAATCTATACTTCGACCATGGCCTATTTGGAACTTGGTCAGAGGATTGAAATTCTTAATAAGAAGATGAATGTTGTTGATGAACTTTTGACAATCCTCGCTGATGAATTGAATCATCGCCATTCTTCAAAATTGGAATGGATCATCATTTGGTTGATTGCAGTAGAAATTGTTATCTTTGTTCTGCATGATCTCTTAAAGCTCTTTTGATCACCAGATACCGTAGTCGACTTTTCCAAACTGACTCATGAAGTTTTGACATCTTTCAAGAAAAGCTCGTCTTTCTTTTCTGTTTTGAAGTTGCCATTCATCGAGAGTCCATATTTCTGAAGTTTGTTCCTTACCGGCCTCTTCCGTGAAGATAAAGCATTCAAGTTCCTGATCATGGAGAGTCACAGTGATATTTTTCTTTTGGTAGTCTTGTTCAAAGAAATCGATTCTCTTCCAGAATAGATCAGAAGAAGAAGTGATGACTGACCCTTTAAGTTTCTCGTTCTCATCTTTGACTAGGACTGGATAGTTTTCACCAATCAGTTTTTTAGCGGTGTGCCCTGAGAGCCAGGCAACACCGAGCCTTTCAAATGGCTCACCACCTGCAACAATATCGAGCACATCGAGGTCTTGTAATGTTCCATAGCTGAATAAGTTCATAAATCCTTTATAAACTGGAGAGAACACTTATACAATATGGGGATGATTCGACTGTTTACCGCAATTCAATTACCCGATGATATCAAAGAAGAAATCCTTGCACTTAGAGAGGGAATTCAAGGTGCAAAATGGACTCAAAAAAGTAATTTGCATCTCACTTTACAGTTTATTGGTGAAGTTTCTGAGCAAACTTATCATCAACTTAGAGATGAGCTGGAAGATGTTCAAATGTCGACATTCTCTTTGGCACTTGGACCAGTATCACGGTTTGGAGAAAAGGTACTCTATTGTTCTCTCTTAGAATCTTTGGATCTTTTGGATTTACAAAGCATGGTTAAAGAAAAGATTGAAAATGTTTTGCCTGTAGAGAAAGCTAAATATACTCCACATGTAACACTGGCAAGAATGAAGGAAGTCGATGTCCATGAATTGGCCGGTTACCTCCAAAAATACCATGACTATGAATCGAGGGAGTTTTTCGTCAAAAGTTTCGGACTCTACTCATCAAAACTAACTGCCAGTGGGCCTGTCTATGCCCTTGAAAATGAGTACGATCTTTATTGATTCTTACATTGTGCATTGCTTAGTGTAAAAATACTGTCACGACTCATCTTGTTCAATTGACGATCTCCTGTGGAAATGGGGAAATGCTGCTCCAAACACACGGGGCTAAAAAATGAAATATATCTTAATGATGATGAGTCTTTTGCTCATCTCGCACTCTGTATTTTCAGAAGATTCGAGTCTTCTTGGAAATGACTTCGATAACCTCGATCCTTCAACATCTCTTTCTCGTAATCGAACACAAGTGGTTATGCTTGGTAAAGTCGTCAATGGAAGAATCACAATTGCTCATTACAATGATGAGGACCTTCTTGGTTTTGGAGAGCAGCTTGGATTTCCTCGTGATGATGATATGGGAAGGACTGCTGGTCTAGTTGTAAACTATCAACTTCATACTGATGACGGCTCAGTTGAAATCGATATGCAAAATTGGCTTTTCACAAGGTGGACGGGGAATGAAGACAATGAAGATGAGCAAATTCTGGAAGAGGTTTCCACAATTCAGATTCGCTCCCGTCAATTTATAGATGGAAACGACAATCGATGGGTCATCATAGGTTTTAGTTTCACGAATCAAATAGAGCGACCTTTTTTGATGGCATTCCTCCAGGGATTTGTTCACGATATCAACTCAAATTCAGCAACGAGATGGAATGTTAACCGTGATGGAAATTCAATCAATCTCGGTGGTATTTTTGGGGTCGGTGGTAAGTACGATATTCTTGAACATCGTAGTGTTACGATTTCTGCTACCGGAGAATTGGAAGTTCAGCCCAATACAAGTTTTCTGGATTATGGAAATGTTAGAGTAAGAGCTTCATTGGAGCTTCGCTGGGCTGCTTGGCAGACAACTGAAACCCCACTCCTTCGGGTAAGGTTTTTTGCCGAGCAGATCCAGTATTTTAACGGAGACAGAGGTGGTGTAGTCGGAGGAGAACTTTTTCTCGGTTTTTCCTTAGGGCGTTTCTTTGTTGAACCTGGCCTCTCTGTTACGAGATGGGTTTCGAGATACGACGACGTTTATGAAGGCGGCGAATCTTGGAATATGGCTATCTTTATCAGGGTTACCGTAGCTCAAGATAGGGGTGATAGGGATCGTTATCTTTTCGAAGAAGGTGATGATTTAGATTAGTCTTTTGAAAAATTGCAAACATTGTAGTTGTTTATTTTCAAATAATCTTCAGTTCTCATGATGAATGACTTGGTCAATACGCCTGCATTGAAGCAAATAATTTCATTTTGTATGATTGATTCATCTAGATAAAGATCATAGGGCAGTATGTCTCTTCCAAATGGGGGGAGTGCTCCACTTTCCACTCCTGCCAGCTCTAAAAGTTCTTCACGTGTAGCAAATCTAAGTTTTTGACTTCCAAGAATCTTTCTTACTTTGTTGTTGTCGATTTGGAGAGAGGCCGAAATGACAAAGAGACGATAATCTTTCTTGTCTTTGAAGAGAATAGTTTTACCACCGTATTTCAGCTCTTCACCTCTGGCATCAGCTGATTCTTCACAAGTTCGTGTCTCATGATGATCCACTTCGCGATATTTAATGTTGTTTGTCTCTATAAGATTTCGAATGCGTTCAGTAATGTTCATGACTGAAGGTCTCTAAGAGGGACTCTTCCACGAATGACGAACTCAACTACTGGGGAAGGCTTAGTGAAAATCTTTCTGACTTTCGTATTGGTGTCCTTGCTGAACCGAAGAGCATGCCATGGGAGAAGTTCATCATTTGGAGTTTGGATGTCTATAATTGACTCAAATTTTATTTCCATCTCAGGAAATGCCGTTGTGATATGGTTTTCTTGAATCGATAACCAACTCCCCCTCGTGGGAATCAAAAACTGTTCACCATTTTCTTCAATCACAAAACACTTCATGTCATCATCTGTAACTTCCAGGAGCTCATCAGCATAATCCTTTTCAAATGATGAAACCTGATAGATGAATATTCCATTTCGATGTCTTTGGCTTTCGGAGTTGATGATTTCAGTTATTTTAAGAGAATTTCTTTGACCTTCGAGAAGCGGAATCAAATCACCATGACTTTCTATTGCGATAATTGAAGTTCCAATTTTTCTTTTGGCCTTGGAAATCAACTTCTGGGTCATTGGAACGGAGGGGAGGTAAAGAAACATATAATCAAAAGATTCTTCCATTTCTAAAGCGTCGCCGAGCTTGATGCCTGTTGAATCCATGTGAAGAGATTGTGCAGCTTCTTTGGCCGCAAGGACACGTTCTTTCACTTGCTCGATGCCTGTATACTTCATTTCTGGATAGAGAATGGAATAAAGAAAAAAGGCCCTGAAATATCCAGCTCCTGGTTCAAAGAAATGAGTACCTGGAGCTGGCTCCAATGCTTGAATCATGGCTTGATAATCCCGATAACTTGTCAGCAACGCCCGATTATCCAAACCTGAGTAGCTATATTCTAGGTCTGAGGAGTCCTCTTCGAACTTCAATCCGAAAATATTGTCTAGAAGGTGATCGACTTCTTCAGAAGACAAGTCTTGATCATTTAATATTTCTAGAATGGAGTTTCTTTTCAGTAATGCCATGGAAACTTCGAAAAGTCCTGATCTCTCTTTTCAACAAAGGCATTTCTTCCTTCAACGGCCTCATCTGTCCCGTAGGCGAGTCTTGTTGCTTCTCCTGCGAAGAGTTGTTGTCCAACCATTCCATCGTCAGTCAGGTTGAATCCAAACTTCAGCATGCGCATTGCTGTTGGAGATTTTGAATTCATAATGGCAGCCCACTCGAGAGCAACTTTTTCAAGATCCGCATGAGGAACAACTTTGTTGACCATTCCCATTTCGAAAGCTTCTTGAGCAGAATAGTTCAGGCCAAGGAAGAATATTTCTCTAGCACGCTTTTGTCCTACCATCTTGGCAAGATAGGCTGAGCCGTATCCTGAGTCGAAGCTTGCTACGTCCGGATCAGTTTGCTTGAAAATGGCGTGCTCTTTTGAAGCGATAGTCATGTCACAAACAACATGAAGTGAGTGACCTCCACCAACGGCCCAGCCAGGGACAACCGCCATGACAATTTTTGGCATGAATCGGATCAGTCTTTGAACCTCTAGAATGTGAAGTCTTCCAAGTCTGGCAGCATCAATTCTTTCATCACTGGAGCTTTTGTAGTTCTCGTCAGAACCTTCATACTTGTAACCATCTCGTCCTCTGATTCTTTGGTCTCCTCCCGAACAGAAGGCCCAGCCTCCATCTTTTGGAGAAGGTCCGTTGCCAGTTAAAAGGACAACTCCGACATCAGCGGCTTGTCTGGCATGATCGAGAGCGTGATAAAGTTCATCTACAGTATTGGGACGAAATGCATTTCTGCATTCTGGTCGGTTGAAAGCAATCCTAACTGTTCCCTGATGTCTGGCTCGGTGGTAGGTAATATCTTTGAAGTTGAAACCTTCAACTTCGCTCCATTGTTCCGGGTCAAAAATGTCACTGACCATTGGGTTGCTCCTCTTCATTTTTATTCATCATATGTGTAGCAAATTGATAAAAGGACATGAAAATCTGTCTGTCCCATTCTTCTGGTAATTTCATTGTATCCATAGCGACTCGCATGCACACCAACCACTGATCGCGTTCAGTTTTTCCAATTGGAAAGGGGAGATGACGAGCTCTCATTCTTGGGTGTCCGTATTTTTGGATATAGAGATCTGGACCACCAAACCATCCTGAGAGAAACTCAAAAAGTTTTTGTCTGGCTGAATCGAGGCTCTTTGCATGCATGTCCCGAATGGCCTTCATCTTTGGATTTGTATCCATTTCATCATAAAACTTGTCGACAAGTTTCTTGACTCCTGTTTCTTCTCCAATGATTTGGTAAGGTGTCTGTTCCATTACTTTCCAGCAAGTCCTATTAGTGAACCAACGATATCGTCAGCAGACTCTGGATTTAATTCCTTTTGGTAATTTGTAATGATGGGCCTCGCCAGAACATTACAACCAACGTGTTCAAGTTGTTGTCTCATGGCCTGACAGACTTTGAGACCACCTCCTCCACTATGGGTTCCAACAACACCAACTTTGTTGTTGAAGGCACCTCGCCAGTCATCACCAGTTCTTGAAACCCAAGCGATGGCGTTGTTGACGATTGGAGGAATTGAACCATTGTATTCTGGAGCACAGAAAATCATCCCCTGAGAGTTGATGAGAATATCGGCAAGTTCTTTGGCCTTTCCTGGCACCCCCTGTTTCTCTTCGACCGGGGTGTAAACCGGCATCGGATAATTTTCGAGATTGACGAGAACTGTATTGGCCCCTAGCTTTTTGGCAACTTCTTGAAGTTTCTCGGCCAATTTAAGGTTGTTGCCTGATGTGGCACTGACAATAGCGATCTGAGTCATATCTTTATACTCCTTGTTTTTAAGTCTACGTTTTAAAACAAACCGTATGAATCGTCATCCCCGGACGCTTCCTGTCAGTTCTTTGTTAAATTTCCTTTCATTTGGAGGAACTCCCAGTATTTATAGGGAGTTAAGAAGCAGTGCAATTTTTACAAGGGTTGGGCCCAACGAGCGTTGTTTTCATTTTTCATGGTAGCAATAACTTATCAGACGGACATTACATTAAGGGAGAGACAAATGAAATCACTAGTGATTGCTCTAATTGCACTACCAATCATGGCCTTTGGTCAGGAAATCATGCTGGACAAGAAAACTGTTGATGCAGGAGCCTTGAACCAGGAAACAAATGCAGCAGCCAATGAACTACTAGTCATTAAAAGAACTGCAAAGACACCTAAGAAGGTGACACTCAAGTTCACAATGAACTACATGGAAAAGAAATGTGTGGAATTTGTGACTAAGCAGGAAGACATTCCTGAATTTTCTCAAGTTGTTTGTGAGAAAGCTCTTGCTGGACAACATGACTGTGAAGAGAAAATCTACTCAGGACTTTATAATGCAAAGACTTCTTGTGTAAAAGAAGGTCTTATCAGAAAAACTGCTGCGAAAGAAATTACTTTGGATTTCAGAAAAGCAGTTAAGCTTGCTCCTAATGCTGCTGAAACTTTTCAAATCAACCTTAAGCAAAAAAGCATGATGGGTGAGGATGTTAATTCAGCAGGTAAAGCTGTAGATGCAGCTTCTCTTTACGAAATCAAAGAAAGCGCTTTTGGTGGTTCTTTGAAGTTCAGAGCTAAGTAAGCCAATTAAATTTTCAATTGATCAAGGCCCTCTTGCGAGAACGCAACTGGGCCTTTTTTGTTTCTAGAAGTTGTAACCGATTGAGAGAGTTGTTCTCTCTTGAGTATAATTGTTGAATCTGTTTGTTGTTCCAGTATAGATATCAAGTTTGACGTACTCTGCCCTGAACACCAATGCTTTTTGATAGGCATAGAGGGGATAGGCTAAACCTTTTCCGCCTCCGAGTGGAATGTAAAAAACCACTCCAATTGTAAGCTCATCACCTTCATAATTCACCGTCGTAATAGGTTTCTTAAAATAAAAACTATAGTTGATATCAGTGTGGTAACCAGTTGGGTAGAGAACGATCTCTGGATAGACTTGAGTAGCGTTATTGAACTCGAGAGAGTACTGATTCCAAGGGTCCAGGTTTTTTAAATAAAAATATTCAGCAGCAATTCGAAATCCGATTCTTTCCCAAAGAAGTGGAAACGTAAATCCAGTTTTGGCGGTGTACTCCACCCATTTGTATTGATGTCCGTCGGATTCAGAAGTTTGAAGAGAGCCATCAGTGTATTGGGCCTTGAGTTCCATATCAAACCAAGGAGGAATGAAAAAATACTGCCAAGTGAGAGTATAGCTTAAACCTTTTTGACTTTGCTCTTGAGGAATGACTGAACCAAAATTTCTCGTTTCTACATATTTGGTGGTGGCATGACCGACAGTAATTTCGTATCTGGATCTTGAAGGCAGCCTCGCAGCTTCACTAACTGAAACCCAGAGCATTGAGGCCAAAAGAATATACAAGTTTACAGGCTTCCCTGCCCATCTAAACATCCCTCTGATTTTATCACGCCCGTCCAAATAATGCCTTTTGGGTAAGATTGCCTCTTTTGGTCAAATGTAAAGAAATCTATAAGTAAAAACAGCTATTTAAAGTTAAAAATTGACTAAAGTTATCAAGTAATTCTCCCGAATAGTTGAGTGGGAAAGTTTGCTATTATGAAATACAGTGTAGAGCCAAAAATTTCTGCACTTGTCGGACACAAGAGTCTGAAACAGGCCTCCGCTAATGTGGAGTCGTCTGTTATCAAGATGTCGTCTGGCAAGCGTATCAACAAAGCCGCGGATGATGCGGCCGGGCTCTCTATCGCCTCAAAACTCAATTCCCAAATCAAATCCATGTCTCAAGCAGTTAGAAACACCAATAACGCCGTGTCTATGGTCCAAGTGGCCGAGGGCGGTCTTTCAGAAGTTCAAGGCATTCTTTCCCGTATGCGTGAACTGACTATCCAAGCAGCTAGTGATACCAATGGCGACACCGAAAGGGCCTATCTTGGTCAAGAATTTCAGCAATTGAAAGAAGAGATCGCCAGAAACGCCGACTCGGTCAGATTCATGAAAAACAAGTTTTTTGACGCTTCCATTGAGAAACTAACCATTCAGACTGGTACCTCTGACTCTGAAAATGATGTCATCGAACTAGATATGACAGAAATGGTTCAAACTCTGGATGCTCTGGGAATTTTCGATGCCAATCTAAGAACTCATATTTCATCTGTGGCCTCAATCGACAAGATTGATTACGCCATTAAATCAGTGTCTGAATCAAGGGCAGTCCTTGGTTCTCTTCAGTCGAGGCTGCAGACTGCTGCCTCAAATTTGAACAATCAAAAGCTTAATGCCGAATCGGCCAGATCGACTATTGAAGACCTGGACTATGCTCTTGAAGTGGCCACTTATGCCAAGTCAAAAGTGATGGAAAGTGCAGCGACCTCTGTTGTGGCCCATGTGAATACCGGCCCGGATGTCCTAGGACTTCTCCTAAGGGACGACTAGTCTTATAATAATTCTATGAGAAAAGATCATAAGCGGGACCTTAAGACCGCACCTAAAAAGCCTCAAATCAAGGTGTGGCCATTTTTTGTGGCCTTTCTTTTATTGATGTATTTCAAGCGGGATTCCTTGAAGGAGTTTTTTCCAGGTCTAAGGTCAGCTGATGTCGCCAAGAAGGCCCTCCAAGAGGATATGAGCATCAGGCATCCCATCACTAAACTGTATTTTGATACGTATAAGTTTGATGGAGCTGAAGAGTTCGCCGATGAGTTCTGGAAGAAGTGTGAAGACAATTTGAATGATCCCAAAAGAGCACAACGATGTGCTGAGTTTGTTAAAAACTTAATTGATCGAGAAGGTGGTAGACCCATCATCGCCAAGGCGATAACCGATCATTACTGCCTCGAAAGAAACTTTTCTCCCTTTTGTAATAAGGTCTATGGTTATTGGAAGGTTGATGATTCTGATTATTCACTCAAGATTTTGGAGAGATCCTGCAAAGATCTTGAAGATAAGACAGGATGTCAGATCTCTCAAAAAATTATGGACTGAATTCAGCTGAAGTTCCTGTTGAGTCAGTTACACGAAGTTTGTCTGCTGTTGCCTTGTAATCAATTTTTACTAATGTTCCTAGTCCTGTGACGTTAATCGATCTAAGTGGAGCTACATCTCCAGAAGCATTGGATGCAAAAACCAGAATCTTATTCAAGTTGGAGTCCAAAACATAGAGCTCATTTCTTGAAGCAGAAACGGCGGCATCCACCGGGGAGACCATTTGAGTAGCACCACCTCCCAGAGTTCTTTTGATATCAATTTGATGTTCTGGAAGTTTTCCATCCTCACATGCCGATTGGCTGTAAAAAGTGAGTGTTCCACTATTTTGGTGGATAACAATCAAGTGAGAATTGACCTCATCAAGTGAAACAGCTGTCGCACTTGCCAAATCTCCGCTATTAATTCTTTCTGATGGAATGAGGTTCCCCCCCATCCTGATTTTCCAAGAGTAGACAGCTTTTGGATTTCCGACCAGTCCGATAATTTTATGATTGGTGACATCAAGATGAAGGTGATGAATTCCTTCGCTTAGTCTTGTATGTTCACCTGAATGAAAATATTTGTTCGTGGTTGTCCCATCAAAATATCGTGTGAAGACGACTTTTTGGTGCCCAAAAATTTCAAGATTTCCGTCTTCGCTGATATCTTTATTTTTGACTTCAGCAGCTGCAAACACTTCGTCATAACAATTGGCATTGAGGCCGGTTGTTCCCCCAGGAGAAGCATATTGTTCAGCTTGAGTAAGACAAGTCTCAAGAGCGGTCTGAGCAAATGCAGACTGTCCCAAAAGTAATAGAATGAAGATTCCTTTTTTCATATCAATTCCTATCATGGTGTGACTCCGTCACAAGCTAGCGGAGTTAAGGTATTAACAACTCCATCTGTATTATCAAAACTTGCGGAGTGACTTCCTCCAGGAGTTGAACCACCCGTATATTCAATATCAACAGTACAACTTGCCCCTGGAGCTAGTGTAATGTTTTTACATAAATCATTTAAAATATTCCACTTGGCACCGTTCCCCGAAGCCCTTGAAACTCCAGCGAGTGTTCCGGATGTTAGTGAACCAGTATTTGTAATTGTGAATGGCTCAGCATGGGTAACTCCTGTAGGGAAGGTAAAACTGGTTCTATCCCACTCTAGAATGGTAGCAAATGTGAAAGTCACAGTATTGTCTGTAGAGGTTGAAACCAAATTGTTGGAACCACCTGCCGTTTGAACCATGTCAGCAGCAATACTTGGTATCACTGTCCCATCTGTTGTCATCGCTGTAGCTTTAAGCGTGAAGTTCTGGTTGTCGCCAGAATTTGTAATCGTCCAAGTGATTCCAGCAGCGGTACCGTTCTGAGTGATATCTGCTGTAGTAAATGTAGCTGCATTAATGGCAGCTGAAAAATATACATCGAAGACGACATCGTATTTGGAAGTCGGATCAGCTTGACCTCCATTTTGATTAACAGTGGCGTTGAATGGTGGAACATATGTCACAGAGTTGTCAGTACTTGTTGAAGCGGTATTGACTGCTCCATACGAGGTCGAGACTCCCGATGCATTAATACTTGGTATCAATGTTCCATCTACGGTTACTACTGTCGCTTGAACGGTAAAATTGATGTTATCTCCGGAATTCACAATGTTCCATGTGATTCCAGAAGCCGTACCACTATGAGTGATATCAGCCGTTGTAAAAGTTGCGGCGTTAATCGCCTCTTCAAAGACAACAGCAAAACTTGCAGGAAGACTTGACGTTGGGTCGGCCTGGCCACCAGCTTGGTTGATAGTAACAGTTATGGTTGCGTTGTATGTAACGGTGTTGTCAGTCGCAGTCGAAGCGGAGTTATTAGCCCCAAGAGTCGTTTGGACTGCATTTGCCGCAATACTCGGGATGACTGTCCCGTCTCCTGTGATGGCCGTGGCTTCAAGAGTAAAATTGATATTGTCACCAGAAGGTGTAATGGACCATGTGACACCTGTTGCAGTACCATTCTGAGTGATGTCAGCTGTCGTGAATGTGGCGGCGTTGATGGCGGTTCCGAAGACGACATCAAACTGAACCGGAGTACTTGCGGTTGGATCAGCTTGCGCTCCTTTTTGATTCACTGTAACTGTGAATGGTGGAATATAAGTCACAGAATTATCTGTACTGGTTGATGCGTTATTGTTCGCTCCGTAAGTTGTTTGAACAGCAGAGCTTGCTATACTCGGAATTATTGTTCCTTCACTGGTGGCAGCGGTTGCTTCAAGAGTGAAGTTGGTATCATCACCTGAGTTGATGATGTTCCAGGTTACTCCTGTGGCAGTACCATTTTGAGTTATATCAGCTGTCGTAAAAGTCGCGGCATCGACATTTTCAGAAAAGACAACATCAAACTGTACATTCATGGCGGTAGCCGGGTCGGCCTGGGCGCCTTTCTGATTCACAGTAACAGTAAAAGTTGTGTTGTGAAGAACTGAATTATCAGTTGAAGTGCTAGCATTATTATTAGCACCGTAAGTTGTCTGGATAACAGAGCTTCCAAGACTTGGAATAACGGTACCATCACCAGTTACTGCTGTTGCTTGGAGAGTAAAGTTGATACTGTCTCCAGAGTTGATGATATTCCATGTGATTCCTGTTGCCGTTCCATTCTGAGTTACATCCGCGGCAGTAAAAGTCGTCGCATCAATTGCTTCAGAGAAAATGACATCAAACTGAACTGGCGTTGATGCTGTAGGGTCAGCTTGCGCCCCTTGTTGATTCACACTCACAGTAAAGGTTGTATTATAAAGAACAGAGTTGTCAGTGCTGGTAGAAGCAGTATTGTTTCCTCCAAGTGCTGTTTGAACCAGATTGGCTCCAATACTTGGAATTATTGTTCCATCTCCTGTCACGGCAGTTGCTTGAAGAGTGAAGTTAATATCATCTCCAGAATTAATAATGTTCCATGTGATTCCTGTAGCCGTACCGTTTTGAGTGATATCAGCTGTTGTGAATGTCGCCGCACTGATGGCCTCACCGAATACTACGGTGAATTGCACTGGAGTAGATGCCGTCGGGTCAGCTTGTCCACCTTGCTGATTGACAGTTACGGTGAATGGAGGAGTGTAAGCGACACTATTATCTGTGGAAGTACTCGCCAAATTATTCGCTCCATAAGTTGTTTGGACTACACTTGAGGCAAGGCTTGGAACGATAGTTCCAGAACTGGTTGCGGCAGTTGCTTCCAGCGTGAAGTTGATATTGTCTCCACTATTGATGATATTCCAGGTGACTCCAGTCGCTGTCCCATTTTGAGTGATGTCTGCTGTTGTGAATGTCGTGGCATCAATCGCTTCACCGAAAACGACATCATATTGAATGTTGAATACTGAACTTGGATCGGCCTGTGCACCTTTTTGATTCACGGTCGCTGTAAAGGTCGTGTTGTAGAGGACAGAGTTGTCGGTACTGGTTGAAGCATTATTATTTGCACCATAAGTTGTTTGAACAGCACTTCCTGCAATACTTGGGATGACTGTTCCATCTCCAGTAATCGCTGTGGCCTGAAGGGTAAAATTGATACTGTCACCAGAGTTGATGATGTTCCAGGTTATTCCAGTTGCAGTACCGTTTTGTGTAATATCGGCAGTAGTAAAGGTTGTTCCGTCGATTGCCTCAGAAAAGACTACGTCAAATTGAACCGGAGTAGCTGCAGTTGGATCGGCTTGAGCTCCCTGCTGATTCACCGTAACTGTAAATGTCGTATTAAAGAGTACTGAGTTGTCTGTACTAGTAGAAGCAGTGTTGTTGCCACCAAGTGCAGTTTGAACCAAGTTTGCTCCGATGCTTGGAATGATCGTACCATCCCCAGTCACGGCAGTTGCCTGAAGGGTGAAGTTTGTATCGTCACCAGAATTGATGATGTTCCAGGTGATTCCCGTAGCGGTTCCATTCTGTGTGATATCAGCTGTCGTAAAAGTAGCTGCGCTGATGGGTTCTCCAAAAACGACATCAAACTGAACAGGAGTCGAGGCCGTCGGATCGGCTTGAGCACCCTGTTGGTTAATGACTGCGGTGAATGGAGGAGTGTAGGCAACACTGTTATCTGTTGAAGTACTAACCAAGTTATTGGCACCATAGGTAGTTTGAACTTGATTAACTGCGATACTTGGGACAATGGTTCCTGAGCTGGATGCAGCCGTCGCTTCGAGAGTGAAGTTGATATTGTCACCAGAGTTGATGATGTTCCAGGTAATTCCTGTTGCCGTCCCATTCTGTGTGATATCTGCTGTCGTGAATGTTGTAGCATCAATGGCCTCTCCAAAAACAACATCGTATTGAATATTGAAAGATGAGGTCGGGTCGGCCTGTGCTCCTGTTTGGTTTACAGTAACTGTAAAGGTGGTATTGTAAAGAACCGAATTGTCTGTACTAGTTGATGCATTATTATTGGCACCATAGGTGGTTTGTACTGTACTTCCAGCAATACTTGGAATGATGGTTCCATCTCCAGTTATGGCAGTGGCCTGTAGAGTGAAATTAATACTGTCACCACTATTGATGATATTCCAAGTGACTCCTGTCGCTGTCCCATTTTGAGTAATGTCAGCTGTGGTAAAAGTTGTTCCATCAATCGCTTCAGTGAAGACCACATCAAATTGAACAGGGGTAGAAGCAGTTGGATCTGCTTGAGCTCCTTGCTGATTAACGGTCACATCAAAAGTTGTGTTATAGAGGACAGAGTTATCTGTACTAGTTGAAGCAGTGTTGTTTCCTCCAAGTGCCGTTTGAACAAGATTTGCTCCGATACTTGGAATGACAGTTCCATCACCAGTGATGGCAGTCGCCTGAAGAGTGAAGTTGGTGTCATCACCAGAATTGATGATGTTCCAAGTGATACCTGTCGCAGTTCCGTTTTGAGTGATATCAGCCGTTGTAAAAGTTGCTGCGCTTATGGCCTCGCCAAAGACAACATCAAATTGAACTGGTGTTGATGCCGTTGGGTCGGCTTGAGCACCCTGTTGGTTAATGACTGCAGTGAATGGAGGAGTATAGCTAACAGAGTTGTCTGTTGCAGTACTTGCAAGGTTATTGGCACCATAAGTTGTTTGGACAAGATTGATTGCAATACTTGGGATAATTGTCCCTGAGCTTGAAGCGCCAGTGGCCTGAAGTGTGAAGTTGATATTGTCTCCGGAATTGATGATATTCCATGTAACTCCGGTCGCAGTTCCATTCTGTGTTATGTCAGCAGTAGTGAAAGTTGTTGCATCAACTGCCTCTGAGAAGACCACATCGTAGAGGATATTGAATGATGAAGTCGGATCGGCCTGAGCTCCTTGCTGATTCACTGTAACAGTGAATGTTGTATTGTATAGTACTGAATTATCAGTAGATGTACTGGCAGCGTTGTTTGCTCCATATGAAGTTTGAACGACTGACCCTGCAAGACTTGGAATAACAGTACCATCGCCAGTTATAGCAGTTGCCTGGAGTGTGAAGTTTGTATCATCCCCAGAATTGATGATGTTCCAGGTGATTCCAGTTGCTGTTCCATTTTGTGTGATATCAGCTGTAGTAAAAGTCGTCGCATCAATCGCTTCACCGAATACTATGTCAAATTGAACAGGAGTCGATGCGGTTGGATCGGCTTGCGCTCCTTGTTGGTTCACTGTCACTGTGAAGGAAGTATTGTAGAGCACAGAGTTATCTGTACTGGTGGAGGCATTATTATTGGCGCCAGGAGTTGTCTGAATAGTATTGGCAGCGATGCTTGGAATGACTGTTCCGTCTCCAGTAATGGCAGTTGCTTGGAGAGTGAAGTTGATATTGTCTCCAGAGTTGATGATATTCCAAGTGATACCTGTTGCGGTTCCATTTTGAGTGATATCAGCAGCTGTGAATGTGGTCGCATCGATGGCCTCTGAGAAGACCACGTCAAACTGAACTGGAGTCGCTGCAGTTGGATCGGCCTGAGCACCTTGTTGGTTAACTGTTACATCAAATGGCGGAATGTATGTCACAGAATTATCTGTTGCTGTACTAGCCAGATTGTTGGCTCCATAAGTTGTTTGAACCTGATTGATGGCAATGCTTGGTATGATGGTTCC
>JBFEVX010000168.1:0-5953 GCA_041546685.1 Bacteriovoracaceae bacterium
ATATGTCCTTTCATAAGTGTCTCTATCAATATTTGCATATAATCCTGAACCTGCACCATTTGTATTAGAGTCTTGTTTAGGTCCTGTCATATCTCCAACTGCGACTTTTGCAGCTTCTTCAACTGTATCAATAGTTGGAACTCTCATCCCCGAATTATGAAGATTAGCGAAGACTCTGTTTACAAGTGGATCCTCATGGAAGATATTGTCGTTTGGATCAGCATCTGGATCCAACACTGGTAGCTCGTTTGGACACTTTTCTCCAATTGCGGCACAATACCTAGCTTCGTTCTCTTCGCCATTAAAACTATATTTTCTTGAACATGTTTTAATACAGCTCAACACTTGACCTTCGCCATCAATGTAAGGAGGATGATCTAGTAAAAACTCATCTGTTTGAGTGTGACCAGTCAATTGATTGGATTCATAACATGCTAGCTGATCGAGGATTTTTTCAAATTCTTCTTTCTTGCTGTCTCTTAAATCAGAGGAAAGTAAATTACCTTCTTCATCAAATTTTGGTATGGCAATTTCCGCAAGTTCTGAAGATTTACTTAGTTCCGCACTAGACTTCGGTGGTTCTGGAGTCTTAACAAGTCCAAGGAAATGACTGGCCGAAAAGTTATTTGCATTAAAAAGAGCACACATATTTGTGAAGCTTTCAATAAGATCACGACACTTGACTTCAGCTTCTCTCGCTTTCATTACTGTAGCTAAACTTCCAAATCCTTTGATTCCCTCTTCAATAACAGCTGGATCTTTAGATTCAAAAGATGATTGAATGACTTCAAGAATTTGGGCCCTGTCATTTGGCTTGATCTCTCCTGATAATCTCACCACTTTTTCCAATGACCCTCTTATTCCTCTAAGCTTAGCAAGCTGAGCTTGATCATCAGCACTTGGTGATGATTTTGATTCCAAATTCTTAATCTCATTATCCACACCTCTTTTCAGAGCGTGAGAATTTTTTAATGTATTCATGAATTGTCGAGTTAAATACTGATTAACCACGTCTTGATAATCGATAGCTGGAGCAACAACATTGCCACCTTCATTATCCCCTTCATTATCATTCAAAACACTCACAGCTAGATGCTCAGTTTCATGTGAACGAATATAATTGAAATTTCCAAATCTCATAATATTTTGAGCAAGTTCACTACAATTTTGCTCGCCACAACTCATTCCATTAGCAATATAGTCAGCAATTCCAGAGGTAATTCTTTGTTCTGGAGCAACACTTGTCATAGTAGTAGTTTGTACTCTATCACCTTCTGCAGCTTCAAAAAAATCAAGTCCAAGGTGACTAAAGTCCTTATCAAGAATTTGCTGAGCCGTTGGTCTTTTGTATTCAGCAAGGTTAAGACCACTAATTGCGTCAGTGACAAATTCATTTTTAAGTTGATAATCGAGCCATGCACCCATAGAAGTAAGATCTCTATTTTTGTTTGCTTCAGGGTCTAGGTTAGCTAGAACAGTATCTTGAAATGTCTTTCTATTTTGTCTGTGCTTAAGCCATGGTTTACTTTCATGACAAGGATTCACCCCATTAACCATAGGTGTGCTATTACACTTGTCAATTTCTTCATCCAAGGACTCTTCCATTAGTGTTTTAGAATTGTCATTACAAGCAGCTGGGCTTCCGTCAGTCCCTGCACTAAATAATGCTTGCTCTATTTTATGAAAGTTACCTGGAAGACAAGTGTCGTTATCAGCAAGATATTTTTGTCCTTCCGGATCCATCGCAAGATGTGCGAGTTCCTTGGCCACTTCTTGATACTGAGCAAAGGCCTCTGCCATCATTTCTTTTTTCTTATTTTCTACAAGATTTTCAATTATCTTCTTTGAACCTGCTGGTGGGAACTCAGTACTATCAAGTTCAGAGCCAAGACAAGCACAATAAGGTGCTTGATCTACTGACTGAATTGTTTGAGTTCCAGCATGCCCTTGGACTTCAGAGCTCTTCTGATAATCATCTTTGTTACATGAATAACCTTTTATAAATGCATCAGTATCAAAGAAAGGTCCCAAGAGATCGAAACCAAAACTACAAAATGTACACCAACTCTCTGTTTGCACTCCACAAGTATTTGAGGAAAGGTTCACATCGTCAGGTCCCCAAAGGTCATCCCAAAGATTATCTAGCCAAGAACCACTAAACCAAGAGTCGTCCTCGACTACAGATTCATCGACATCATCGGTTGTTTCTTCATTAGTATCTAAAGTTGAATCAAAGACATAATTAGAAAAAGAACTGGTCAGCGAGAGAGTTGAGTCCCAAAGACTAAGACCTGTAGAATACAAATAGGCATGGGCCGAGCCAAAGCTAACCGTCAACGCAATCAACAATGTCAAAATAGATCTTTTCATAAATTAAACCTCAACGCCTTATCGGTACTCCACCTAGATAACTCAAGTAACAGTCTCATTATGTTGATTTTATTGCGATGCAGCTTTCAAACAGAGGACTTTCTTAAGAAATCAGAGAATTGGTCCACAAATCGCAACTATATAGCTGATATTACTCAAATATTGACTAGAAAAGAGTCAAGAAATCAAGGTGACTAGCTGCAAACCAAAATTGGCGCATTTTTTAAGTTCGATGAGTTTTCAGATATTTATCAGGTTTACGCCTAAATCCTTGTTCTTTTGTTTAACAGAGGCAAAAATACCTGCTCAGAATTATCTTATATAATGATGCCGCCGAACTTTAAGGAGGAAGGATGAGCCGAATTACAAATATCAATGAATACAATGAACATTACAACCTCTCCCTGAAAGATACAGATGCTTACTGGGGCAAGATTGCAGAAGAGCTCCACTGGTTCAAAAAGTGGGACAAAGTTCAATCTGGGAACTTCAATGACCTGAATGTGAAATGGTTTGAAGGCTCTAAAACCAACATGTCTTATAACTGTCTTGACCGACATCTTGAGACTCGTGGAGATAAAGTAGCTGTCATTTACGAAGACAATGATCCTAATGTTGAAGCACGAACCTATACATACAAAGAACTTCATGCTGAAGTTTGTCGTATGGCCAATGTCATGAAAGATAATGGAATCAAAAAAGGAGACCGCGTCTGCTTTTATATGTCTATGGTTCCAGAGCTTCTGATTGGTGTTTTGGCCTGTACAAGAATTGGGGCCATTCATTCAGTAGTATTTGGCGGATTCTCAGCTCAGGCCCTAGCTGGAAGAATTCAGGATTCGGAATGTAAAATGGTGATCACTAACGATGGTGGTTACCGTGGTGATAAAATTGTTCCTCTCAAAGATATTACTGACGAGGCCCTCAAAGATTGCCCAAGCATTGAAAAAGTATTGGTGATGAAAAGAACCAACTCTGAAATTCAGTGGACAGAAGGTCGCGACCTTTGGCTAAGAGAATTGATGGATAATGCCTCAACAGACTGTCCAGCTGAAGAACTTGAAGCTGAAGATCCTCTCTTCATTCTTTATACATCTGGTTCAACAGGAAAGCCAAAAGGTCTTCTTCACACGACTGCCGGTTACATGGCCTATGCCTACCACACTTTCAGAAATGTGTTTCAAGTTGAAGAAAATGATATTTACTGGTGTACTGCAGATATTGGTTGGATCACTGGTCATACATATATCACCTATGGTCCACTCTTGAACGGATCAACTACAGTAATGTTCGAAGGTGTTCCAACTTGGCCAGATGCCGGACGCTTTTGGGAAATTTGTGATAAATTGAAAGTCACACATTTTTACACAGCTCCAACTGCAATTCGTGCTCTTGAAGCTTGTGACATTTCCTACGTCAACAAACACTCACTCTCGACATTGAAAGTTCTTGGATCAGTTGGTGAGCCTATCAATGAAGAGGCCTGGAGCTGGTATAATAAAAATATTGGAAAAGAAAAGTGTCCAATCGTAGATACTTGGTGGCAAACAGAAACTGGTGGAATCATGATTTCACCTTTAGCAGGAATTACTGAATTGATTCCAGCTCATGCGACCAAACCTCTTCCTGGTGTTGAGCCGGTACTTGTAGATACAGAAGGGAAAATCATTGAAGGTGATCCTGCAGAAGGCAACCTTTGTATCAACAGGCCATGGCCTGGAATGGCAAGAACAATCTGGGGAGACCATCAAAGATACAAAGAAACATATTTTTCAACTTATCCAGGAAAGTATTTCACTGGAGACGGAGCAAGAAGAGACGACAAAGGAAATTATAGAATCACCGGTCGTGTGGATGATGTAATCAATGTATCTGGACACAGAATTGGTACTGCTGAAGTTGAAGATGCCATCAATGAGCATCCAAATGTGGTAGAGTCTGCTGTAGTGGGTTATCCTCACAACATCAAAGGACAAGGTATTTATGCCTATGTCATTTGTCAGGAAACCCCTTCGGATGAAGTAACACTTCAAAAAGAACTCAATGAAATAGTTAATAAAGTAATTGGACCGATTGCCAAGCCAGACAAAGTTCAAGTGACGGCCGGACTTCCAAAGACTCGTTCCGGTAAGATTATGAGAAGAATTCTTCGAAAGATTGCTGCAGATGATACAAGCAATATGGGAGACACTTCTACTCTATTAAACCCAGAGATAGTTGATTCATTGATGAAAGGTAAAAAGTAAGCCTAGGAGAGCAAATGCGCTGGTATACATACGACGGAATTCCTTCGAACTTTTTTCAAATCACACCACTTGGTGTTGAGAAAGAATTCAAAGGACCGAGTATTTTTCATATCAAGGGTAAAGAAGAGAGACCTTTTGTCATCTCTACCCTTTTGCACGGAAATGAAACCACTGGCTTCTTTGCTCTTCAAAAGTTTCTAGAAAAATATTGGGACAGTGAGACCAGGCTTCCACGAAGTCTTCTTATTGTCCTTGGTAATCCAAAAGCAGCATCAAAAAGTAAACGTCATCTGGATGACCAACCAGATTTTAACAGAATCTGGGGAAAGGGAGAATCCGAATGGCACGAGCTAGCAGATGACCTGTTGAAAAAAATCGAAGAATTGAATCCCGTTGCTTGTGTGGATATTCATAACACCTCTGGGAACAATCCAAAGTATGCATGTGTCAGTCAAAAAGATCCCCTTACTCTCAAGCTTGCTGGTCTCTTTCATAGTCCTGTGATCTATGTAACGGAACCAAGTGAGGTTTTCATGATGGCCACCTCCAAGTATTGCCCTAGTGTGACACTGGAATGTGGAAAACCAGGAGATAAAGAAGCATTGAATTCAGTCGTTGAGTATCTGACAGAACTGATAGAAGTAACTCCAGACCATCTTCCTGAATATAATGGGGACATCTATAAGACGATTGCCAGGATGAAAATTCCGGAAGGCTCGTGGATTGATTTTACAGGTAAGGCCGATCCTGAAGTGAACTTTTCATTCATTCCACAAATTGAAAAGTTGAATTTCAACACCACCCCAAAAGGGCAAGTCATTGCTAAAGTAAACAGCAACAATCTGATAACTGTTTTAGATAATGACGATAATGATATTGCTGGTGAATACTTTGAAATTTTTGAAGATCAGATGATCTTTAAACGGGAAGCCTTTCCATCCATGTTTTCTACCTCAATTGAAGTTGTAAAATCAGATGTACTCGGCTACCTCATGGAAAAAGTCGAAATTAAAAACTAGAGTTCAGTCAGCTCTGCATGAAGATCTACAGAATCCATAAAGCTGACAAATTCCATATTGCCGCTGGTCCATTTGATCAATGTATCGTGATCCTTGTTCAAAAGCTTGGCCAAGTTTTTAGAATACTCCCCACCCTTCTTTGAAAAATCTTTTAGCAGATCCCCATGATTCACAAGCAGATACTTCAATGATTCAGGTGTTGTACTTGTCATCTTTTCATTTTCGAGGTCTACAAAATAACTATTTGGCTGATACTCAAACATCTTTCCTGTCAAAGCATCTGTTCCCCAACTCAATATGGAAGTACAGTTGAAAAAA
>JBFEVX010000117.1:0-12373 GCA_041546685.1 Bacteriovoracaceae bacterium
CAAGGAAATTTTGACCCTTCACATCTTCACCTTCCATGGGAAATCCTCGAAGGAAAACTCAACCAATTTTACGAAAGAGTGGCTTCTTCAGGAGTCGACATGAGTCGTTGGATCATGGGTCTTGGACATGGTGTACTTCAACATACTCCCGAAGAAAATGTGAGAAACTCCATCAAATTGATTCACGACAAATTCCTCTACTGATGACAATTCAGCTTTCGGATTTCTCAACTTTCAAAAGACTCACAAGAGCGGGAAGCAGGTTCTCCTACTACCCGCCGGTGAGTGAATGGTCAGAAGGTATAGCAGATAAAAAGCTTATCGAGATGGCCCTATCAAATTGCAAAAAGAAAACCGCAGTTTATGTTCACATACCATTTTGCGAACAGCTGTGTAGTTTTTGCGGTTGCAATATCAAAATTACACCCTCGACAGAAGGTCACCTCCCCTACGTAGAAAAGCTACTAAGTGAATGGAAAGAGCTGGTCAAAGAAAATCCAGACATGGAAATTTCCCATTTACACTTGGGGGGTGGCACTCCCAATTATCTTAGTGCTGAGAATCTTCAACATTTGATTTATTCAATACTCTCTGAAATACCAAAAGATCCTTATTACCATGGAACAGTGGAATTCGATCCAAGACTTATTGATGAAGAGAAGCTTCGAATCCTCAGTGAATATGGTTTCTCCAAGGCCATCATTGGTGTTCAGGACTTTGAAGAAAAAGTACTCGTTAATGTCAATCGTCCCCAGGAACTCAAACAGGTTTCATTTGCAGTTGAAATGCTTCGAAAATACAATTTTGATGATATTTCCATGGAGTTTATCTATGGTCTCCCTTACCAAACTGAAGAGAGTTTCAATTGGACTATCAGTCGCGCAGTTGAATTTCCCGTAAGTGGAATTACGTTGTATCCATTGGCAGTTGCCCCCTGGCAAAAAGGTACACAAAGTGCTCTTGGGCATTTTCCAGAGCCTGATCTTGAAACATATTTCAAACTTTACAGTTCTGCTCGTGACATCCTAACTGAGCGAGATTTTGCGCATTTTGGTTTTGGACATTTCTACAAAGAAAGCTCCCCTCTCTACAAAGCAAGATCCATCGGAACACTGTATCGAGACATCACTGGTTTTAAGAAAGCAGAAAATAATTCACTGATTGGTCTTGGAGTGTCGGCAATCTCTCATCTTCCAGGTCTTCATCTACAAAACCAACGAATCTTTGAAAAATACATTCACTTGAATACAAAAGAAAATCTCACAGAGAGGTTTTACCAGATGAGTGAAGTCGATACCTTCATTCAAGACTTCACGAGAAAAATAATTTGCACAGGAAATCTGACTGAAGACATGCTCAATGAGTATGAAGAAATCATGGAAAGATCAGTTGACCCAATCATGGAGTTTCTCTCAACAGAGGAGCTGATTCAAGGCCATTTAGTAACTCCAAAAGGCCTCGACCTTCTAAAAACAGTTTGTATGTCCTTCGTCTAAGTCATTAGGTAAGACAAATAACTGTTTTTACTCACTTCGCCATCTTGAAATGCTTATAGGACCTATTTACTTTAGACTCCAAGCAATGCTAAAAAGCTCTGGCAAATTGATTTGAGTTTATATTTTCAGCCTATCTGTCTCTATTTCTCTTGATCCATTTCGCTTAACATTAACCCCTTTCAAGAGGAGAATCTCATGGGTAACAAACTTTACATTGGAAACTTGTCTTTCAACGTTTCTGAAGAGCAACTTAACGATCATTTTTCAGCATTTGGAAATGTGACTTCATGTAAAATCATCACAGACAGAGACACAGGAAGAAGCAAAGGTTTTGCTTTCATCGAAATGTCTACAAGTGAAGAAGCTTCAGAAGCTATCTCTCAACTTGACGGTCAAGAATACGAAGGAAGAAACCTTCGTGTTAACGAGGCCAAGCCACAAGAAAAAAGAGAAAGACCACAAAGAAATCGTTGGTAATTCCAAATACAAAGGGAGTCAGTTGAGACTCCCTTTTTTTACGCCCCTCGCCAAAACAACCTCTGTTTTAAAATCTTCGCTTTTACATTTTATTTACCAAAGATAAGCACTCAAATCTGTTGAATCAGGTGTTCTCCCTGTACAGTATTAAGAAAAATTATAGACAGGATAATTCATGAAAATGGAAGCTTTCGACTCATATGAATCACAAACTTCTCATGCGCCAGAAATATTGGAAGTAAAGAAACAATTCAAGACTGAAGAACAAGAGCTGAAAACCATCGGCCAGTACAACCAAGAAGTTCAGGCCATTCTTCCAAAAGAGACTTTCAAAAGAAACCCGTTGAGAGGTGGATGGATCGTCGCCAATTTTGCTGCCATGTATTTTATTGGTTCTTTTATTCTCCAAGAAACGACACCTGTTTGGGCCAAGCTACTTCTTGGAATCGTATTTGGAATTGTTTCTGCGAGAAATACGTTCCTTGCACATGAGATTCTTCATGGGGCCATCTTCAAGAATAAAATATTGGAAAAGGTTACCGGCTTTCTTGGCTTCACTAATTGTATGATCTCTCCAACATATTGGTGTTTTTGGCACAACAAGCTTCATCACGGTAACACACAGTTGCTATATAAAGATCCAGATGCTTATCCAACCAGATCCGTTTGGAAGAAAAGTAAATTCATGCAAAGAGTTTTCAAACTTTCTCCTGGCTCAGGATATGTCAGGAGTATTTTCTACTTCTTCTATTGGTTTTCTTTCCAAGCATTCATCAATCAGGCATGGATGAGATTTGGAAACAAAATGTGGGATAGACTAGATCACAAAAGAGTAACACTAGAGTTCTCTCTCCAAATAGCGATCGTAGGAACATACCTATACCTAATTGGACCGTCCAATTGGCTCTATTTGGCGGTTATTCCTTTTGCGATTCAAAACTATACTTTGACCAGTTACATTTTCACCAATCACAACCTTTGTCCTTACACAAAAGTTAATGATCCATTGGTGAATTCACTGACAGTAACCAATCACCCTGTTCTTGAGTTTCTTCACATGAACTTTGGTTATCATACGGAACATCATATTTTTCCAAATATGCCGATGTCGAGTGCCAAAAAAGTTAACTCCGCCCTTAAGGCCCTTTATCCAGATAAGTTTCAAGAAATGCCTAAAGGCAAGGCCTTAAAGCTACTCTACACTACACCTCGAGTTTACAAGAATAGAACGACTCTAGTTCACCCAGAAACTGGAAGAGAAGTTCAACTACCTATAACTTAATCTTTTAAGTGGATTCTAAAAAAGAAGACTAAGAAGTGGATTTATAAAAATCCACTTCCTAGTAAGTTATTAATATCTAGCATCAATACCAACACCTTCAAGTAATTCCAATCTTGATTTCGGTCTCTTATCTACTTCTTGATTTTGATTAGAATCTGATGGTTCAAGTTCACATTGTCCACCAACTGAACAGATTTCTCTTCCCGATGAAGAATCAACTTGCTTTACAATATCAAGAGAATTTGAAATTTGATCATGTAGTTGAATCTGATGGTCAATTCTTTCTTGAATTACAGCAAATGATTGATGGGATGATAGTAAAAGGACCATTAGGGCAATCATTAGTTTTTTCATATTTACCTCCAAATTCCCCCTTCACTTACTAGTACGCAAGAGAAGCTCAATTTGTGACATAAATGGAGTTTTTTTTAAAAAATTATGAAAAAGAATTACTTGATGATTAGAGTCTCTCTATCTCGAAGTTCAATGGTTTCAAGACCTGTGTCGGTTTTTAAATAGAATGTCACAATCGTTGGTCCAATTGCAGTAAATTTATCATTTTCCCAAATGACACTCATTGATTCATCTACGCCTAACCCATGAAATTCTGGATTATTCTCCAGAGCTCCTAGAAGGCGCTGCTGTCTCCCTCTGACGAGGAAGTGTTGATCGACGATAAAACCTTCTAAAAGTCCTAGTCCTTCAGTTGTGTCAGAACCATTTCCAGTCAGCATTGGATTAGACTGGATCGCAGTTCCAGCACTTGTTCCAGCAACAGGAATACCAGACTTAAACAAGTTTTGAATCAACGGCTTCAAGTCGTATTCAAAAATTCTTCTCATCACTTTATTTTGATTACCGCCTGGGAAATAGATCCCACCTGCCTTTGAAAGCTCCAAACGGTCAAGCTCTGAGAATGTATCCTCACAAAAGCATCGCACATCAGTTGCACCCTGATCTTCCAACTGTGCTTTAATTGAGTGATAGCTTTCAACGGGGTAACTTGTCCCCCATGGAAGAACATAAATGGCGCCCATTTGCTTTTTTTCAACGAAGTATTTCAAAGCGGCCTCTGGTCTCTCACCTCCCCCAATCAATATCAATGCCGAGGATGAGAATGCTTGAGTCGAAAACAAAAGAAAAGTGAGTAGAAATAGCTTCATTCGGTAAGCTCCAATAGAATAATTTACTGGCAAGAAGCTATCATTTGCCGCTCTGCGAGTAAAGAATTGGTCCAATAGAATTAATACGTATAACTGAAAACAATATCTTATGAGTCAGAAGAACTTACGAAGAAGTCTCTGCCACCATGTTCTAGTTCTAGGGTTAATTCGAAGAAAAGTATCTTCGCTACCTTTGATTCTTTTAACCTTACCTTCAGCTTCAAGACGCGAAAGTACAATTTCTAGTTGCTCGAGATCAAAAGAGTCTAGTTGTTTGAGTTCATTGGCGTCCATATCAAAAATCAGCTGCCCTTTGGTCAAAGGTTCAAAGAACGAGAGTTGTGACAATACAAATTCAGCAGGATCAATCATGTGTTCTCTTTTTTAAGAAGTCGATTGAATGATTCAGCAGTGATTCCTAGATAGGATGCGATTTGATATTGAGGAATTTGATCAGCTAGTTCTCCAAAGCGTTCTTTGAAAAGCTTCAATCGCTCACTCGCTGGTAATTGAAGTAGCATGAATTCACGCTGCTCTTTTTCCATAAAGTTTTCTTCGGCCATCTTACGAGCGAAAACTTGCCAGTCTGGATAATCTTCCATCATTTTTTCATAGAAAGAATATTGAAAGGAAAGGCACTTAAGATCCGTGACAGCTTGGATGAAGTATCGAGATGGTACTCCCTCGAGAATCTCTGCATAAGGGCCAATGACTCCGCCAGGACCACGGAACGTTTTGGTATACTCTCTTCCCTTCTCATCAAGACAGTAATTTCTAGCAACACCTTCCATAACAATAAAGATGACTTTCTTCTCACTTCCAGGACGAATCAGGAAATCACCCTTTTTCATGTCATGAAAGTCGAGCTTGGCGGCAAAGATATCCCAAGACTCCCTGGAAATCGGAGCTCTTTTGCATGCTAACTCGTAGAAATCATAAAGTTTTTCCATATCTTGACCTAGGTCAATTCAAGTGTCGATGTTTAGAAAATATAACTTTAACACAAGGTGACTTAAAAGGAGAAGAACTATGCCTGTTAATATTTATGCAATTTTAGGACCTCTGGTCCTCGGCCTGGTGGTGATCGAATTCTGCTACTGCCTCTATAAAAAGAATGGCTATTATGACTTCCAGGATTCAATGAGTTCACTGGGAACAGCGATCATCAATCAGTGTATGAATGTTCTGGTAGCGTTCATCATCATGAAAGGTTTTACCTGGCTCCACAATCAATTCGGATTCACAGAGTTCAAACCTTCAATTACAACTTACTTCTTCTGTTTTCTTGGTGTTGATTTTCTCTTTTACTGGTTTCACAGAATGGGTCACTCGATCAACTTTCTCTGGGCGGCTCACATGCCTCACCATTCGACAGAAGAATTGAACTACGCTGTTGCTCTTCGAGCTTCAGTTACTCAAAGAATCATGTCATTTCTCTTTTATTGGCCACTTGTGGTTGTTGGTTTCACTCCAGTCATGGTGATTGAAGTTGTGGCCTTCCATTTGGTATTACAATTTATTCCTCATACAAGAGTCGTCCCTAGACTTCCAAGTTGGATTGAAAGTTGGATGAATACACCTTCACACCACAGAGTTCACCATGGACTTAACAGACAGTACCTGGACAAGAACTATGGTGGTTTTCTTATCATCTGGGACAAAATGTTTGGGACTTGGGAAGAAGAAGTAGAAGAAGTATTCTACGGAGTCACAAGGCCAACCAAGACATGGGATCCAACAGCGATTAACATGCAGTGGTGGAAATATCTCTGGCAAGATGCCGTCAACACACCTCGCCTGATAGATAAAATCAAAGTCTGGTTCATGCCTCTTGGCTGGCGTCCACCAGGAGTTCCACCAAGAGAGCAAATGCCTATATGGACAAAAGAAACTCAAGTAAAATTCCAAAGCACTCCACTTAAAGGAAGTTACTTTTATATCTTCTTTCAATTGATATTGGCCCTCGGGATGATGTTCCTTATTATCGATGACAAATCACCTCTCCTTGTGTGGCAAAAAGTTTTAGGTTCTTTCCTACTCTATGCTCAAGCAACTTCTTGGAGTGGACTGATGGAATCAAAGTCTTGGGTGTATAAATTCGAATCAGTTCGAATTCTATTCACAGCAGCGTTTCTCTATCCGGTTTTCAATGCCCTAGGTTCTGAAACCTATACAATACCGATGATTTCACTATCACTAGCTTCCTTGATATGGTTGTATATTCTTAAAACCACCAACCAGGAGAATGTACCAAGTGGAGTGGAGGCCTGAAATGTTGATCGCCATTGTATTGGGATTCCTTTTTTGGAGTCCCCTTGAATATGGGATTCACCGCTTCCTGGGACATCAGTGGACGTTTCGTAACAAATTTCGAAAGGAACATCAGAAGCATCACTACCTGAAGGATTACTTCGCCGGAACTGTTGATAAGGTTCTGGCGGCAGTCCCTATCATGGCAGTTTTCTTTTTGATCGGACTGCTACTTGTTTCTTGGATGACGAGTTTGCTTTTTGCTTTTGCTTTCCTTGTTTCCTATCTTCTTTACGAAAAAGTCCACAAAGACCTTCACGTCAAAGCACCAAAGACAAAGCTTGGAAAAGTTCTAAGAAAACATCATTTCTATCATCACTTCATGGACCCTTCTGTGAACCATGGTGTGACAACTGTTTTTTGGGATATCGTTTTTAGAACTTATGTTGTTCCAGAGAAAGTCGATGTCCCAGAAAACTATCGAATGGTCTGGCTGACTGACGATAATCCCGATTACAGGATAGTTGAAAAGAGACCGGCCTAACTATTTTTAAATTTTCTAACTGATTGAAAAACTCTAATTGATCCAGCTCCGAGAACGTTGAGAATAACTGAGATATTCCAATAACGGAGCATGGATTCAGAATAATTTGAAATAGCTCCAGTGCCGATAACAATAGCGACAATACAGAATGAAAAAAGAACGTCGAGAGACTCTCCAATGTCTTCTGTGACCTCATCACTTCTTTGCAACTGTTTCCCCACAATACTTCCGATTAAACTTAGACTACAACTTGGAAGAACTTTCTTTTTCATGAATAAATAGATTAGGAAGTTTATCGAGTTGAGAAGTAGATCAACAACTCCCCACCATAAAATAAAATCGATCTTATAATACAGGCCGGAGGTAACTTTAAAGACGCCAAATGGTATCCCAATGGAAACAATATCAAAGAGTTTATAGAACATATTTCAATGGTAACTTTGAATCAACAATTCTTCCAGAGAAAGGGAGATGTTCCCAATTTGAAACAAAAAGCGGAATGTTTCCTCAAAATCCACCTCTGATTCTGCCCTAACTATCTAAATTCATGCGATAAAATTATGGCATACGCCTTGCTTTATACACACTTGTTCTAGTTTCAACCAAAGAATAATAATGGGAGGAAATATGAAACTACTGCAAGTACTTCTGCTGCTGGCCTTATCTGTCAAAGGTTATGCGGCTTCTTATGAAATTGGCAGGAATGAAAATGTAAACGGCTACAAGCGTATCAACGTTGTTCAAAGGCTTCTCAGCGATCACATGCGACCTGATCAGCTTAGAAATCACAAACTGATAAGTCTTAAGATCTGGGCGATTCCTGAAGACTTTGGCTCTATGGCCCAACTTTGGGTGGCCGGGCATCTTTCGGATGAACAATTTTTCAACCCATCTCGGATTGGAGAACGAGTCCAGATCACACTGAGTTCAACTCAGGTTGCCTCACCTTTCTACTTTCTGGACCTAAATGGAAGAATGAAAATTGACTCAATCGTTGCTGAGTTAAAAAGTCTTCAACCTACATTGAGTAATCCAGTACATCTAACAAACTTCCATGCCGGAAGATGGGATTCAGTGAGAAGAGACATATCAGTCGATATGAATCGCTCTGTTGGAGAATTTGTTCTCACGGCTAAATCGAATGAAGTAGAGATCAAATCCATCCATATCGTCTACAATCATGGAGGTGTTCAAGAACTTCGTCAATATAGAGACTACGACATTGATGAAGGTTCAAATTTGGTTATTCGTTTTGGTCAAAATTACGGAAACTTTATCCGTTCATTGGTCATCACTGCCAAAAGTGATTCCCCTTTTGGTTCAGAAGCTGAACTATTTGTAGCTGCTCGTTACTGGGATTAATTGAAATCAGGCCAGGGGAACCTGGCCGTTTTTTATTCAAAAAAGCCTGGAACAGAAATAAAGCGGTCGTGTGACTCGACATAGAGATAGAGTGTGTAATGAAGATGAGGGACATAAGATATCCCAGAGTTTCCAACTTCACCAAGTATCTGACCAGCTACAACTCGGTCACCTACTTCAACGGTAATAGTATTTTTCTTGAAATGAACCAAAGATACATAGAAAGGATATACTGTTCTTATCGTTAGGTAGTTATTCACTTTTCCAGAGAGATCTCCAACTAAATTGGGACTAGGGATGTTATCTTCTTCCCCATCGACTTTTCCAACAACAGTACCAGAAAGAGGGGCCATTACTTTCTTTGCGAAAATATAATAGTCCTCATTTGCTAGACCTTGATTCAAAAATTGCGAACCATCAGCATCAAGTTTTCCAATATCCCAGGCAAAGTTACCAAACATTTTTTCATGTTTGTGATGACCTTCATTTCCAGTCAAGACATCTGAATTTTCAACAACATTATTTTTAAAAAAGAGATTGTTCTTTTTAAGAAATATTTTGTACCAGGAAGACTCAAGATGAAAGGAGTGAACTTTTTCAATTTCATTTTGATTAATGAAATCAAACTCTGGTTTTTGATCACGAGTTTTAAAAAGAAGAAGATAGGTAGGAACATGATCCCCATCTGCTTCGTAAAACCAACGATCTTCATAGCGTTCAATCAACTCTCCCCACTTAAAACTACCATCCTTCATACGAATGAAGGCGAAGTCTGCACCTAGAGCAGAAAATGAGAAAATGGATATGATTAAGAGAATCTTAATATTCATTGAGCAAATATACTAAATTCAAGGATTTGCAGCTAGATCCCATGTAAAATCAACACGAAATATGATCCAGATCAATTATTCTGCCTTAAGCTATCGTTACAATAAACATGTAAGAAAAGAGGTAAAGAATGAAAAAGAATATTCACCCAATTGAAAGAGTAGTGCGAGTCATAGTTGGACTCGGCCTTGTTTCCCAAGCCTTCTTCGGAATGCAAAATCTCTGGTTCCTCCTTGGAATCGTTCCCCTACTCACCGGCCTGATCGGTTGGTGCCCACCTTACCAGTTGCTTGGTATCTCAACTTGCAAGCTTGAAAACAAGGAATCATAAAAGCTGAAGTTACAGTTGAATAAAAAGGCCCTCACAAGAAGTGAGGGCCTGAACTTTATGATTTTAGTCATTAATTTCTTCTCAAATGAAGTGAATTAAAACATAATTTGTTAACTTTTCTCATTAACAGGTTAACTTATGCTTTTTAACTCACTTATCTTTGTGATTTTTTTCACACTCATTGTACTTCTCTACTATACGGTCAAAGATTGGAAGAAACAGAAATCCATCCTCTTAATAGGCAGTTATCTGTTTTACGCAGCATGGAACCCCCCATTTGTTCTTCTTTTGTGGTTTTCAACAGTCGTAGATTGGATTGCTGCTCGAAAGATTGAACAAAGTTCAGAGAAGGCCCAGAAAAAATTTTGGCTTTGCATAAGCCTTCTCGTGAATCTAGGTTTTCTGGCCTTTTTCAAGTATGGAAATTTCGCTCTAGAGTCATTTACGGGCCTACTTAACCTCGCAGGCATGCAAGTCCAATGGGCTCCGCTAGATATTATTTTACCTGTTGGTATCTCCTTTTATACATTCCAGACTCTGAGCTACACGATTGATGTGTATCGTGGTGACTTAAAGCCTTCAAAATCCTTTTTGGATTTTGCGCTATACGTCACATTTTTTCCACAACTTGTGGCAGGTCCTATTGTGAGGGCAGTCGACTTTATTCCTCAATGTGAAGCACCTAAGAAGGCCAATGCTAATCAGTTTGGGTGGGGACTTTATTTCATGACACTGGGACTCTTCCAAAAAGTCGTTCTCGCAGATGTTTTTCTAGCCCCTGCAGCAGATGCAGTTTTTGGATGGTCTAAAGGCCCACTTGCACCACTTGATACATGGATCGGTACTCTGGCCTTCACTGGTCAGATCTTCTTTGACTTTGCCGGTTATTCGACCTGTGCCATTGGGGCGGCCCTATGTTTAGGATTTGTTATTCCAGATAACTTTAGATTTCCATATGCCGCGATGGGATTCTCCAATTTCTGGCAAAGATGGCATATTTCTCTTTCGAGTTGGCTTAGAGACTACCTCTACATCAGCCTTGGAGGAAATAGAGTTGGTGCAGTAAGAACTGCAGTCAACCTAATGTTCACAATGTTACTTGGAGGTCTGTGGCATGGTGCCAGTTGGACCTTTGTTGCATGGGGAGCTTTGCACGGTATATACCTCATTATCGAACACTCACTTAAAAGTTTGTTTCCAAATATCAACGTGACAGAGACACGCCCAAAAAGAATACTCGTTAGACTTGTTACATTCTTTTTTGTTGTCATCTCCTGGGTCTTTTTCAGATCGAATACTTTTGAAAAAGTCATGCTTTCCTTCCTCGCGATGTTTGGAGTCATCAAAGATGGAGCGATGATTCTCCCAACTGTTGAAATCTACAAGGTCATTATAGTCATGTTCTCTTTGGTCATGTGCCACTGGTTCATGAGAGAAAATAAAATTGAATATTTTGTTGAGAAATTACCAAAGCCACTGGTTGTAGCTTTCTGGTCATTTATGGTTTTTGCACTCATCATTACACAAGGAGGAAATAATGCGTTCATCTATTTCCAGTTCTAATTCGATAGAAAGGGTTATTCCAAGTCAGCCTTGGGGAAAACTTGCTCTTTATTCATTATTCATAACTCTTATCTTGACCATCGGATGGGAATCCTATTGGAGAAACCGAGGCTATGAACCTACTCTCAATGACAATAAAGATCTTTGGGCCCTTAACAGACAACAAGTTGATATAGATCCAAAAAGAACAGTTATCATTGGTTCTTCAAGAATCTTGTTTGGATTCGATTTGGACGTATGGAAAAACAAATATAACGAAACTCCACTACAACTTGCTACAGTTGGGACAAATCCTAGTCTTTACCTAGACCATCTTGCCAACGAATCTCAATTTTCGGGGACATTGATTTTAGGCATCACACCTCCTCTCTTTTTTGTACCTGAAGGTATGCCTGTTGATCTTCCTACTGGTAACATCAAACATTTTAAAAACTTTTCTCCGGCACAAAAAGTTTCACACTATCTAGGTTTGGTACTTGATAAGAATTTGGCCTTCATTGAACAAGAGGATATTCCCCTTCAAAAGATGTTGGACAATCTACCTATCCAAAATCGAAAGGGTGCCCAGATAGGACCAAAAACTCCCCCTTACTTCATGGCCTTAGATGAAAGGAGAGAAGGTAATCTCTATTTGAGGGAAGGCTTTGAAAATCAATTATTGAACAGAATTCAACAAGGTTGGATTCCGCTTTTCACTCCCCCCCCACCTCCTCCAATTTTTACGCCGGAACAGTTTAGAAAGATTTTTGCTGATCACATGAATAAGACTTTAGAGAAGGCGAAAAATAATATTTCAAAAATTCAATCTCGTGGCGGGAAAGTAATCCTTGTACGATATCCTTCAACTGAAAAAGTTAGAGAGCTTGAAAACAAATTTGCGCCAAGACCTGCTTTTTGGGATCGAATGGCAAATGAACTAGGTGCTGATAAAGCTCTTCATTTTGAAGACCATCCTACTCTTTCAAATTTTACTTGTCCTGAATGGTCTCACCTTTCAAGTGAAGACGCGACACGCTTCACTGAAGAACTCTTAAAACTTTTATAAAAGATTCCCTTCAATCTGTTATCAGATTGAGG
>JBFEVX010000123.1:0-11122 GCA_041546685.1 Bacteriovoracaceae bacterium
CTAACGCGATATGAGCGTTGATAGATAAGGGCCAGCTCTAGAAAAGCAGGGTGCATCTCTTTGAATGGAGTTTGCTCTTCGATACCGAATACCAGTATTCCTCCGTTGGACTCATAAGTAATCTTTGTCTCATCTCTGAATTCAGTAGTAGTGGTGCCAAGTTCTTTGATCTTCACCGTTTCTATTGACCAGATAGGTCCTGCACCAAGATAGAAGTTATATCCTCTAACAGCTTCCCAATTGGTATGATACCTGGCCATGGGAGTGATGGCGACAAAACGTACTGACCCCGCACCTGAGACTTTGATGTCATTATAGAAAAATTCTAGCTCATCAGTCTTTCCATAATGAATGTAACTAGAGGCCGAAATTTCCAATGCACTCCAATGGTAACCGAAGTGAGTGTTGAACCCCCAACCACCATAGTAATCATCTGTTTTGGATTTAGTTTTGATTCTGTTTACCGAGTAATTGGCACCGGCCTTAAGGGCCAAATGATTCTTACCAAAAAGTCTTCCAACTTGCTCAACGCCTTCTTTCAACTGCTCAATTCTCTCGTCACCAATTTTGTTGACCAGATCTTTGGCTTTTGACTTGAAATAATTTTCTTTGGAAGATTCGACTTCCTCGCTGCTGTCTTCTTTTTCTATCTTTTCTTCTGCTTCAGGTATGACTTCTGTCGGTTCTTCAGCGAAGAGTTGAAGAGCGAAGATGAATGTGAGAAAAATTAAAAACAATTTCATCACTAAAACTCAAATACAAAAGTGGCAGAAGCCTGTTTGTTACTATACTGAGGAATAAAGCGAACTTTTCCCTCATAAAACCAAAATAAAGTAGCAGGGTTCAAGGCATGCCCAAAGAATCTACCAAACGCATTTCCTGAGTTAAGCAAATACATAGAAAGGTTCTCCAGACCAACACCTAGAATCGAACCTAGAATTGGAGTTTGATAAAGATCTTGAACACTTGCCGGCTCAGTATAGATTTCAACAGTGAATTCAAAAAGAGTCGAAGAGACAAAGGCCATTGCCAAGGAATCAATTCGGCTATAACCATTGGCACGATAATAGAGAAAGAGTTGTGAACCGCTAATAGGATGAACGAACCAGTTCCAAAAAGGTTCATCCTTATCAAAAACCAATTTCCCAAAATTGTTGCGGTAGTTTCTGAAGCTTCCTTTCTCTTTGAAAACTGTCGGCTGGGTCAAAGGATAGACCACCCAAGTGACACCATAGATGGCCCCAATCTGTTTCAAGTTTTCACTCATAGTATGAGAGCGATTTTTGTAACCATAAATATATTTAGGGATTCTTCTATTTCTATTGGGGTCATCTAGGCCCATCTCCAATTCAGGAGATTCCAGGATCTCATCGAGTGGAGTAAACCTTGGCATGTCGACAGGTTGGTCCTTGACGCCTTGCGCGTGTACTCCCGCTGAGAAAATGAAGAGGATAAAAACCAATATTTTCATAGAGTTGTGATCTCTGAATCCGTTGTAGCAATCTTTTTGTTTTGTTATCATGCCAGACCTTAAGTGAAAACAACTTCCTTGGTGTTAGAGATGGATCAGTTAGACAAATATAAAGAGATTTTTTACGGCCAAGTCCGAAAGATTCAAGATGACGTTTGTGAGCAAATAACGCTCCTTGATCCTGAGATTCAATTAACTGAAGACCAATGGGAGAGAAAGGACTTTGATGGAAATCCTGGTGGAGGAGGTCTTACTCGTGTTTTTGTTGGCGATAAGATTGAAAACGCCGGAGTCAATACTTCATTAGTTTTTGGAAAAATCGATCCCAAATTTGGAAAGAAGTTTGGCGGGGAGGCCGATACCATGTGGGCAACAGGTGTATCGCTCATTATTCACCCAAAAAACCCACGAGTTCCTACAACTCATGCCAACTTTCGAATGATTCAAATTGGAGAAAAATTCTGGTTTGGTGGGGGAGCTGACCTCACTCCATATTACCCTCACGAGGAAGACTTTAGAGAGTTTCACGGTGTTTGGAAGAATGCGCTTGAGCCTTATGGCCATTATCAAAAGATGAAAGAGACTTGCGATACCTACTTCACCAATACACACCGGGACAATGAGATGAGAGGTATTGGTGGAATCTTTTATGATCACTTTAATACAGGGAATTTAGAAGAAGACTTTTCCATGGCCCAAATGCTCTCTGAGCAATTTATTCCAAGCTATTTTCCAATGGCCAAGAGAAGACTGAATGAAGAGTGGACTGAGGAAGATGAAGAGTTCATGCTTCATCGACGAGGTCGGTATGTAGAGTTCAATCTCTTGCATGATCGTGGGACAAAGTTTGGTCTGGAATCAAATGGCAGAACTGATTCAATTCTAGTTTCATTGCCCAGACGCTGTATGTATACCTACCAGTATGCACCGAAAGCTGGGAGTCCTCACGAGAAAATGATGACCTATTACAAGCCGAAAGATTGGGTCTAATCACTTCTTTAAAAGAGACTCTTTGATGATCTCTAGTAGCAATCTCTCTTCATCGGGAAGTCTGAGACCGTTTAATTCGGCCACTTCCTGAATCTTTCTTATTTTCTCTTCAACCGTGATCAATTCTCTGAGGTGCTGATTAAGTAGCTGAATTGTCATAAACATGTTTCCTTTTGCAAACTAAAGTTTGGTATATCAAACCATTTTCTTGAAAGAATTACAAGGCTCAGGGAAAACAAGAGCATAATGCGTAGCGTTATTGTATTGTTCCCCAAACTAATTTTTGGGAATGCACATGAAAATGTTCAAAATCTTCTTTTTGGCAGTCACTTTTTTGGCCAGCACTCATGCTGTCCACGCCAAGCAATTGCTGAAAAACTCACTCGGTATCTATGTCTCCAAACGTGGAAGTGAAATCCTCAATAAGAACGTAGGGAACATTCTTTTCAACAATGGGATCACTTACGATGAATATTACATCAAAGAACAAAGAATAGAGCTGGAAGAGAAGCCCTTCGATCAATTGTCTGATGATCCAGAAGTTCAAGATCTTTTCAACAAAACGAAGGCCTATCTCGAAAGATTTTTGATGGGATTTGAGTTGGCCGATCCGCAATTCAATATTGATATGAAAGATATAACTCTTACGGCTAAGTGGAATCATTTCCAGGCCCTTCCGTCTAAAATAGAACCAACTGAAGAACACCCATTGGGTGGGGTTATATTTCAAGTTGATGTTGAAGCACAAAATATCAGATTTGATCTCGGCCAGCTTCATGCCCATGATGCCAAAAATGAATTTCTTGGTGAGTTCGGAATGGATCAGTTTTGGACATCTATGACTGAAGAGAGTGTTCCTCTAAGAGTTTCTTTTCCTATTTATGTGTATAACAAAGGAAATGGAAAATTTTCTTTTGAAGTAAAAAATCCTTTTACGAATCTCGATCAAATCGAGCTGGATGCCGATTTTAAATCTCCACTTCTTCTTCCTCAGGTGGAAATTAATATCAATGGAAGAACTTTTGGCCTGAATCAGGAAGAAGTTGAAAAATCTGTTAGAGACTCTAGAGAGACACTTATTAGGAGTGTAAGAGAGTCAGGACAAAAGTATGTTGACGAAAATCTTGCAGAGACACTAACTAAGGTTTTAAACGAGAAGTACAATCTATCTGGATTTGAGATGAACGAGATGGCGCCTCCAGGAACTGAAGATGCCAATGCCAAGCCTTTCATTTGGGGGATGGAAATCGATCAAGTCAATATGATCAAAGACAATCTATTCCTTGGTCTAAACGGCTATGTGAATGATCCAGTCAAGCCTCAAGCTCCTGATTTGGCGATTGCTCAGAATGCTCAAAGACTGCCAGATTTCAAGAACGAGTCTTACGGTGATTATGATGTGGCCCTTTCCATAAATAGAGGCTTTTTCAATAGAATTGTTCAGCTTTCTTATAACAGAGGTTATTTCAATACTTTCGAAGTCGAAGGAGAGGACGATCCCATAAAACTTTCTCAAGTGCCTACAATCAAGATTTTTGAGAAGAATGGGAAGACAGAGGCAAAGCTTGATCTTCAAATTGAATACAGAGTGACCGGAGTTCAAAGTGTCTTCGTCAAAAACCCGATTCGTATCGATTTTGACTTGGATTTGGCGTTCAAACAACTTGAAGACGGTCGAGTTCAAATTGTTGTCGACGGAGTCGACATGGACTCTGTAAATGTTGATAAGCGCTATATACGAATGTTTACGGGTAAGGTAAGAAGCGCAGTTAAAGAGCGTTTCAAAGAAGTTGATCTGAAAGGAATGGAGCTTGTTGATGAACTTCCAATACCTTCTTCAATCGTTGGAGTACCTCTAAAGATCGTAGGAAGTAAATGGGATAAAAATGGTTATATTATGATGTTGTTGGACATCGGATTTGAAAGATAAAAATTAAATGACTCTATGGAGTAAAAATATGAAATCTCTAATTGCACTTTTTTCTATGTTGTTAAGCTTGTCGGTTTTTGCCGGAGTTAATCAGGTACCAAGTATTGAACTTTCTGGACTTGAAAAATACAGAGATCAGAATATATCTGTTTTCTATGTTTCAGGTAGACCTGCAGGGTTTGGAACTTTTGGACATATTTTGCATACTCATAAGATCTGGGCAAAGGTTAGTAGCAAGAAGATCAATGGTGATGGAACTATCTCAATTCCATCAGTCAAAGTTGTGAATACTCACGGTGTCGCCTTTAATTATCTGGTATTTGTGATTCACGATGCTGATCAAAAAAATGCTAGATTGATGAATACTGATTCTACTTGTCCAGCCCAGCCTGGAGAAAATGCTTTTGCAAGCGAGAAAGAGTATTGTATGGGCTTCTCGACCGATGAATTTCAATACAAAATTCAAAAATACAAAAGCGTACGAAGTATCAAAGCTGGATCTGACGGAATCGCTCGAATTAAACTGTAAATACCCTCTTTTATTAAAGAACCTCTAGGCTTAAAATAGTCTCATGAGGTTCTTTTTCTTATTCTCCATTCTTCTTGTTTTGGGTTCCTGTTCATCCAGGGATAAGCGGAAACTGTCCAAAGAATGTAGTCATAATAACATTCAAGCGTGTTTTGATTTGGGCCTTAGAGAATTTGATGATGGTGAAAAAGAACTGGCATCGGCCTATTTTGAAAAGGGTTGTCGACTCGGACATAACAAATCCTGTGACTATTTCCTGACTGGGAACCTCAAGAAAAGTCGTATTCGCGATAGTGTGAAGTATTATGAAAGGGAATGTCGAAGTACAAATGTCTATACATGTACGGTACTTGGGCGAATCTATTACAACCTGGGTAATTCGGATAAAGGAGACATTTTCTACAAGCGCGCTTGTGACAATGGTGATCCTCCAGCTTGTGCATTTTTGGGGCATCAAATGTACAAAAAGGGAAGTCCTGAAGAAGAGATGCGCTATTTTGAAAGAGCTTGTGTTCTTGAAACAGAGACAAGAAGAGAGAGAAAGAAGACTCCACTTTATTGTTTAGCCGCAGGTAACTCGTTTGCGAGAAACGACAAACCGAATATTGGTGGAAAATATTATGAGATGGCATGTAAATATGCATACTCGGATGATGAAACTGAGTTGTACAAAAAGCTTGCATGTTCAAGATCTGGATTCTATCAGAACAACCTTGATCATTTGACTATGGGAGTTGGTTACTTGCAGTCAAAATGCCTTAGTAATGATCAAAAAGATAACTTTAAGGACTGCTACGACCTAGCTGCACTTTACAGTCTCCAGAAAAAACCAGGTTTAGCTCTCAAGTACTTTGAAATGAGTCTGAAGCTTGGAAACAATCAATGGAAGCACTTCTTCGATGATCATGAACTCAAGTTCCTAAGATCTGTACCTTTATTCAGACCAATGGTTTACAAGTACTACCGTGACTATCGATCCAAACAGGAAAAACTACCTAGAAAGTTCAAAAAATAACTTCAGACCTTCCTTTTAATCAACCGATTAGACTTGTATGAAAAACTGGAAAATCCTTAGTCTGATTCTATTTGTTCTGGCCGGTGCGTGTGCCCTCAATCCAAAGTATGGGCATGAGTCCTATAGAACGGTTGCCAATTCAGCAGTTGAAAGAACTTACACTGCTAAAACGTCTATTGAGCAAGTACATCCTTCGAGTGTAGAAGAGGAAGTTGTCAGGATCAAAAATGCCAAGATCGTCCTTGTTGACTATGATCTTGTTCGAAAAGATTTTCCTGCTATGGTGAACAAAAGCAATGATGAAATTGACCGATGGATTCTCGATCAGGTTTCTTTCATCTCCAAACCTCAAGCAGCTCAAACTTCAGTCAACACTCAGATTGAAACTGCAGATGAATTCAGAAAGGCCTGGAGACCACCAGAATATGGGCGTGCTTTAGTCTATGACATGCTAGATCCAGATTCGGGTCAGAAGATTGGTCTGATGGACGCTAAAGGTGTTGGTTCATTAAATCCTGGGCAAAGAGATCATGGAAATGGAATCGCGACACTTGGTGAAGCGATACGTGAATATCTCTATGAAGGTATGATGAGAAATGTTCTTAATGATGCCGATGTTCCTAATCAAATTGTTGGTTCTTATGCAGTCATCGATGCTGGCTTCGACCTTAAGCACGCTGATGGCAGTACTTCTCCAGCTGGATTTTATTTGAGGCAGGCCCATGATCGAGTGACTAACCCGGGTGCCTGGTTGGATGAAACTCAGAGGATGAAACTTCAAAAGATTTTTCATAAGTATGGAATTGATCCCAATAGAAATATCCAAGGGACTAAGAATGGAGCCATCTTCGATTTTGGTCACTATATTGTCCGTGATGATCTTGAAGGAATTGATCCAAGTAAACAGCTTCCCTTCGACAGATGGGGATATGACAAATCAATCAGACCAAGTGGTGGGGACACTCGCTGGTTCTATTCCAAAGTTGATCATCCTTGGAATTGGTCACATGACCTCGCTGAAAATTTTAGAAGAGGATCGGCCAATAGGGACAATGCCTGGCAACACTTTTTGAATTTGGTTGAACCGGTTAGAGAAAAGTTGTCACAAAATCCCGGCAATGGATGCGTCGATAACGTCACATCCATTATCGGACACTAAATTAGTTCAACAGATACTGAAGAGGGAGATGGACTCTTTGGGCCCAGTCCAGTTCAGTATGATTGGCGTATTCAAAAGTTTGAAATTCTAATTGTTCAGAAGGGAATCCTAGACCTAAAAGGTGCGAGACCCAGTTCTCTCCATGAGGAGCATAACGGGCATCAATTCCATAAAGTCCATGATCCATCCAGAAATAGACTTCATCATTTGGAAAAGGTTCGTTTTTCACAAAATCGAAGATGTAGTTTTCATGAGCGTGTGCAGGAAACGAAAGTCCAGCTGCTTTGGAAAAAACGTCAGCATGTTCCCACATAACAGTGAATGATATAAGTGCACCAAAGCTACTACCCATCAAAAATGTATTCTTTCTGTCTGAAAGAGTTCTGAAATTGCGATCAACATAGGGTTTCAATGTATCAACAAGAAACCTGGCATACTGTCTTCCTTTCTTGTAAACGTGATACTCAAGACTTCTTTCGAATTGATCAGAAGTTGCCGCCACTATGATAGCTTCTCTGACTTTTCCCTCTCTAATAAGTTTTTCCATGACTTCATCTACTGACCACTCATTACCGAACACAGCAGAATAGGGGGAGAAGACATTTTGTCCATCATGCATATATATAACAGGATATTTTTTGTCTAATCCATCCTTGTAGCTGGGTGGAAGCCAGATGTAGATGTCTTTGGTTCTTTCGAGTTGAGGAACATCGAAATTTTTGATCAAACGTTGAAATCCAGAAAATTGAAGTGGCTTTAAATCTTTCCAGTGAGCAATGTTTTGAACAACAGGACCTTGATGATCTTTCAGATTCACTTGATGAAAAGGAACGTGGCTTCCTCGACTGGTGACTTCTTCTCTGTTCCAGTCTCCACGAGTGATTTTGAATTTCAAAGTTTCAACACTATTTGGAATTTCAATATCAACTTTCCAGACTGTTTCATTCACTTGTCTTAAACGATGACAATTTACTTTCCACTCACAAAGTTCTTTAGCATCTCCAGTTAGGTAAACGTGTTCACCTTTTGGAGTAAGAAATGGAACGTTGATGACAAACTCTACCGTTCTTGCCATGGCAGTTGTAGAGAGCAATAGAAGTCCCAGAATGAATACTTTCATTGAAATGTCCTTATTTCGTGTGTGGTTGAAACGTAAGAATTTTAGGGAAAGGTGAGGGAATTTGGCAAGTAAAAGGCCGGTTTAAAACCGGCCCTTGGTGATTTACTCTTGTTCAGTTGGAGGAGTTTCCTCTTGGATTTCGGTCGCCAGGATTTCTTCAGGTTCGTCCTTTTTCATCCTTTTGAAAGAGTACTTACTTTCCAAGGTTTGAAACTCTTTCTGTTCCATCTGAAGTCGTTGCTTCAAGTTCATCACAAACCTCCTTTTTTATGTTGTACTACTATGCCGCGACGCACCCGTAACATGTCAGGGCAGATTAATAGTGTATCCGATAAAAGTTATTGTTTTAAGTGAATTCACGTGATGCAAGAATTTGTCATATCGAGGTCAAACTTCGGATAAGCCTATCCCAATATCATATATTTAGCTTGCTCAAATACTCAACTAAATCCCAATAGTACCGAAAAGGTATAGGAGTTACATAAAAATCAGTCAGTGGTTTTTGTTCAAAATAAGCTTAAGTATTTGGAATGACTTATTTCAAATCGGGCAAAGCAAGTTCAAGTGTATGATTAATTTAATCAGATTAATTGTGCACTTGTGGGTATGTGATGAAATCGAACTGTTGGAAGCTGCCATTCAAAAAATCTCTTAAATTCATCCCTTTGATGGGACTCTTTCTTTTTTCTACACTTCAAGCTGGTGAAGGAGATGGGGTCGTTAAAAACTATAAACTTAAGATTAGTGATCCTAGAGTGATCAACAAGTATTTTGGTCAAGGGGTCACCAGCTTTACGATGGATAATCAGGGGAGAAATTTCAACCCAATGAGTGTTGGGCAAAGTTTTAAAATGAACTTCGGTGGAAACGACTTGTTTCAACTCGAGTTCATCTCCAATCAAAAGCCGGCATTGCAGGGACCTCTTCTCTTACAAACTCCAAAGCCAGCAGAAAATAATGAGAATAAGCAGCTGGTGGAAATTGATGTTGAAGTTCCAGACCCGGGCAATTTTGATCCAAACAATCCTGAATTTAGAAAATTCACTCTGAAGTTCACCAGAATTCCAACCAATGAAGATATCATCAATGCCCTTTCAGATGCACTAAGCTCCCCTGGTAGAGCTCGCGATGGAGAGTGTGGTGAGTTGGATGAGGATGTTGTAACTGAAGATCAAGCAGCTGATACACCATCGCTTGGTGCAACCAGGCCCCCTGTAAGACCTGATGACTTGGGAAGACCCACTGATAGTGATGAGTTTCCTGCAGCTAAGGGTGCGAGGATGGTCATGGCGACGTTCTTTCAAAGTTGTAAAGCAATGGATCTCAGAGTTTCAAGTCCTGAGCAACTGAGAACACAAGGAATCAGAAGTGCTCAGACAACCATGCTTACTAGTAATGGACTTCAAACCAGAAGAAAGAGAGAAGTCACTAATCTTGAGCAATATGTGAATTCACACTACTTGCTAAGTGAGTTGAATAGAAGAAAAGATAATGAGCAATACCCTGGTGAGCAATGTACTGACTCTACCGCGATTCCTCCTGTCTACGGATATGGAGCCAAGGCCCGAGCGAATGGTGAAGAGATTGACCTCTTTTCGCCGAGAGGTCAGGGGAATTCGAGCTGCTCAAGACAGAGAAACGGAAGTAATTCTAGTTCTACCGAGTGGAGTCAGGGTGTCGATTGTGACTCAGCTCCAGTGACAGCCATTGACTGTTCAGGTCTGGTTTCCATGGCACTTATGAGTCAGGGACTTCGTTTTTGGCCCAAGGGTAATGATGACAACGCAACTGGTGGTGGAACCAGTACAATCAAAGGGATGGCCTCAAATGCCAATTCCTGTATTGGACCTGCCGAGATGACTTTAGATAATTTTCTAAAGCCGGGGGATATGTTGAATCGTTCGGCCAGCCACATTGTTATGGTTGATACTGTTGGTCCGGATCCTATGGGGATTAAAAAAGTACTTGAGTCAGATGACAAGAATTGCGCTTCAATTTCAATAGACGATTTTGACATTACCTTTATTCATTCTGGTTCAACTGGTAATATGGGACCTGCAAGGATCCATACCAAGGCCATGGTTAATAACCCTGGTGGATTCTGGAATGGATTTGTCGCGGAAGCAAGAAGGGCCTGTGAAAAGTTCAAGAAAAATGAACCTTTTAAGACAAGCACCAGTGCACGTGTAGGGATTTTGAGACATAAGTCTGATAATCCAGAATGTAAGAGTGACCCGGAAGATATTCCTAAAATGAAAGGATCAGAGTGTGTTCAATCTTGTATCTAAAATAGCCATTATTCTGATCACGACCATGTCATTGGCCCATGCCAAAGATTGTAAAGATCTCAAGGCCATTGCAGGTGAAGTTATGGAGCTTGAGTTATCTGGAAGATTCTATCCAGAGAAAACAAAATGTATGAGTGCACTTATCAGTAATAATCCATTTCTCTATATCCTTGCTCAGCATGATGACTTTGATGGTGAAAACGTCAGGACGCCTCAGGTCATTGTTCAGAGAAAATCAGCAAAAGTTTTGTCAGTAGAGCCAAAGCCAGAATACCCTGGAACCTTTATTGTAAAATTCACTGTAAAGGGGAAGAAGAAGTATGTAGCTGACTCCAAATATGAAAATATAAATAGTTCATTTTCTTTTATGACTTATACTTCAAATGATGCTGAAAAATTTGGATGTGCGGGAGTCATTGAAGACCCTTCACAAGATCTTCTTTTCGAGGATTGTTTTTAAAAGGGATGGTTTCCCATCCCTGGCTCGTGATATTTTATTCAATAGTACATTCAACTTTGACAGTTCTATCTTTAAGTTCAGCTGTACCTTTAAACTTATGAGAAATAAGTCCTTGCTCTACTTTCAAAGTAACCATAGGTTCTACGAAATCTTGATCAAC
>JBFEVX010000059.1:0-22871 GCA_041546685.1 Bacteriovoracaceae bacterium
AAAAGTATAATGAATTGGTGGAACAAAATAAGAAAGACAAGCCTCAAATGAGTCCGGGTACAGATACTGAAGGCGCAATGGTGAAGCTGTTTGTCTATTGAAGATGGTTCCAAAAAATATTGTCAGATTGCTTTGAATACACCGTTGGGTGATGGAGTACTGACATATAAAACAAACACATCTTATCCTATGCTCAGAAGAGGAAGTTTTGTAGAGGTGCCTCTTGGTAAGAGAACTGAGACCGGTTGCGTTCTAGAATATGTAGATTCCCCTCCCAAATCAGATAAAAAATTCGAAATCAAAGAATATCTTGACCCAGTAAGTTCTGAAATTGAACTTAGTGAAAAACAGTTAGATTTTTATAAATGGATTGCAGGTTATTATCATTACCCACTAGGCCAGCTAATCTTTGATACTTTACCAAAGGTATTGAAGAGACCCCGTGAGCTTTCTGTCTTAAGGGGGCGAGGACGCCCGTTGGATTTCGAATTGAACCATAAGCAAAAGTCTGTTTTTGAAAATATAGAAAAAAATGGTCTGAATAAATTTGGACAATACCTTGTTCATGGAGTCACGGGAAGTGGTAAAAGTGTCATTTATCTTGAACTCATGAAAAAAGTTATAGCAAAAGGTAAATCTGTTCTGTTTCTTCTGCCTGAAATCAATCTTACTCCACAATTTTTATCAATGTTTGAAGAACATCTTGATTGTGGAATCTATAGTTACAACAGCAGTATTTCAAATTCAGACAAATATGGACTTTGGAAGCTGTGTAGTGAAAGTGAAAGACCAAAGTTAATAATTGGGGTGAGGAGTAGTATCTTCCTTCCGATTGAAAACCTTGGCTTAGTGATTGTGGATGAGGAACATGATAACTCGTTTAAACAGGAGGACAGGTGTCCTTACAATGCGAGAGATCTTGCCATTAAGAAAGCTCAGCTTGCTGGTGTACCAGTCATACTTGGCTCGGCAACTCCAACAATTGAAAGCTGGCATAGATTTCATTCTACAGATAAATATTTCGAACTTCGTGAGAGGGCCGGTAAAGGTGAGTTACCTGAAGTGGAACTGATTGATTGCAGAGGGACAGTTTCATTTACAGACGACTATTGGCCATTTCATCAAGACAGTATAGAGAAAATCAGAGATGCTCTGGCAAGACAGGAGCAGGTTCTCGTTTTTGTGAACAAGTTAGGATTTGCTAACTTCATCCAGTGTCACAACTGTGGACACAGTTTTGATTGTCCAAATTGTCATACATCATTGCGGGTATTCAAGGCCCGTCGAAACCTCAGTTGTCACATTTGTGACTATAAAGACTCTCTTCCTGAGATATGCCCAGAGTGCGGCAATATGAATCTTCTTAGCAAGGGATTTGGAACTGAAAGGCTGAAAGAAGTTCTAGAACTGGCTTTTCCAGATAAAAAAATCGGACGCTTTGATAGAGATGAAATCGGTACGATGAGACAATTGGAAGAGAGATTGAATGAGTTTCATCGGGGTGAAATTGATGTCCTGGTTGGAACACAAATGCTCTCTAAGGGCCATAACTTCAAGAAAGTAAATTTGGTTTTAATATTAGGTGTAGACAATCAACTCAATTATCCTGATCACAGGGCCAATGAGAGAGTTTACCAGCTATTGACACAAGTGAGTGGGCGCAGTGGAAGGTTTGGTGATAAAAGTTCTGTGTTGATTCAAACCCTTGCACCAGAAAATGATGTTTTTAGATTTGTTAAAAATCATTCTTTCGATGAATTCTACAAATCAGAAATTGAAATTCGAAAAATTTGTCACGTATCACCATTTGAAAAAATGATGATGATTTATCTTACATCCAAGTTTCAAGATAAGATTAGAGAAGAGTCTATGCGTTATGCGAACGCAATCAATTCATTGATTAAAGAAAACTTTAGCGATGTGGAAATTCTTGGACCAAGACCTGCTGTGGTAGAAAAAAAAGTGAACAAATATACATGGTCAATAATGATAAAGTCGGGCGATGTGAATCAGTTGCACAATCTAGTTTCAACTTTACAGGCCAATACCAAACTCCATTACTCCATTTCAATAAAGTTTGATGTGGACCCTTATCACGTACACTAAGTACCCAAAATTACAAGACACAAGTGAGTTAAGTACTCTTCTTCTCAAGGTTTTTCAAAAATCACCGAAAAGTCAGATGAGATACGAGTACCTAGATGGTCATCATGTGATGATTGATAAGGATTTAGTTATGAAGAGAAGTAAATTGTTTTCAGTTTTGGTGCTGACACTTTTTCTAAGCGGAGAAGCCTTTTCACAGTCTTTCCAGTTTTCTGGAGGTAGTACTACTGGTGGTTCTTCGAGTAGTTACTCAACATCTAGCTATGAGCAGAGTGGTAGAGTACCAGGAGATGGTCAGAGCTGTAGAGTTAATGATTACATCAAAATGGACTACTTAAGATCCCTTTTTAACTCTTCACAAGAAGACAATTTCAAAGTTGTTATTAATAAAAGCCAAACGAAATTAGAAATTCATCATCCAGGTTACATTACAAACTGTCTTGATCTACAGTTTGAAGTGGATATTTATAGTGGAAACAATGTAACAGTTAGAGCAAAAAATAAGGAATTTCAGTCTGAGTATAATAGTGATACTGGATATGACCCTAAGAAACAAGCATTCCAAAAATATGTAGCTTGTTTAAAAGAGCAAGGGGTTATTGTTGAGGTACCGGGCTCTAACGGAAAAGTGTATAAGTTCGATAAAGACGGACCAAACGTTAAATACATGCCACCAGGTGTAAAGACTCTCGCTATCAGAAATGGAAAAGTTGATCCAAGCTCTAAAGTGAAACTAGATCCTAAGAAAGATGTGAAGGCTTACTTTCTATCTCCAAATACTGCTGACTCTGGTGATATGAATACAAAGTTTCCTGCTGACAATGCACCAAATTTCAATGCGTGCTACTGGCCTGAACACTTTAATACAGAAAAAAATCCAGTAGCTTATTTGTCTCCAGATTCAAGAGCAGAGAAAGCTGTTGAAAACTGTAAAGACAATTATCAAGACATTGTTAAGGCCCTTAAGAGTTTGGATAGAAGCGTCCTGGGTAACTATGAAGAACTAAGAAGCATTCTTGAGAAAGCTCTAGTGGAAACATTGGATGAAGAGGCACAAGCTATCTATAAAAAAATGGAGAAAATCAAAGATAAGGTATCGTTTGAAAATGGCGAACCTGATGTTGATGAAGATGAAGCGGCTGATCTGATGGAGGATTATGCTGATCTCATGAGAAATCTTAATGTTAAAGTTCTTGAGCCATACCTAAAAAGAATGGATGAGCTTATGACTGAGCTTGATAATACAAATGATGATGCCAGAGAAGCAAAGATCAGAGAAAGAATTAAAACTCTTAAAAAGAAAATTGCATACTACTCAGATAAAACAAAGACGCTTGGCTATAACGATATGATGAAACTCGGCCGTCACTACGGTCTAACTTCTGATGCCAGAGTGATTGAAGGTTTTAGACTGAAGTCACTGGTGTACGGAAGCATGGGAAGTACGATTACACATCCTACTAAAAAGAAGAAAGTAAAAGTTAACTTTAATACAGCTGAAGACATCGTAAATGATGCTGTTACTCACTTTGATAAGAAGATTGCAGACGTTTGGGAAACAGAGGCCGCTGTTAGAAGTGGTGATGCATCTGCGGTAAGAGGTGCACAGAGCAGACATACAGCTCTGACTAGGGCCAGAGATGAAAGATTCAAAAGCTCAATGCAGAAAATTCAGTCAGATTATAAGAGTTGTGTAGGATGGTTTCATACACAATATAAAATTCAAAAATGTCAGCAAAAAGCTCAGGCTTCTCAGCAAAGAGCAATGGCACAAAGAGCTTATTACAACAGACAAATTGGACAAGCTTCTACCCAGTACAATCACTACATGGGAATTTATCAACAATATCAAAGAAGCTTGGCCTCAACAGATGGAGCATCATCTTTTGATGACCCGTTTGGAATCTATCAGGATCCATTTGGAAGCTACAACATGGATCCAATGTCTTATTACAATATGGGAGTTGGTAACACCATGGGTGGAGCTAACTTCAATCCGTTTGGTGGTGCAGGCATGTATAATGGTATGGGAACGATGCAAAATTATAACATGATGCCATTTTAAACGTTAAAAACTTTTCTTAAATAAGAAAGGCCACCTTTTAAAGGTGGCCTTCTTTTTTTCTGAATATATTGAAATTTAATTAGAAAGTGATTCCAGTGTTGATTTGTAGAACCATTGAATTGTCCGCGCTGTTCACAACACCTGTGCTATTGGTGAACGAGTAGTAATCACCAGCCATGAGGTAACCAAAGTTTCCACCAATATTGATCTCATCGTTCCACTTGTAGTTGAATCCTAGGTCAACCTCCATACCCATATCATCGCTTTGGGTAGTGTTGGCCGCTGTAGAAACGTAAGTGTTGGTTTCGTGAACATAAAAAGATTGCCCAGTGCTGGCAGTCTCGTTGGCTATGGCTTTAATGAGAGCTGCATTCCATGACCACTTTTCTCCAGCATACTCAGCCCTGACCTTGAAGTAAGTAGAGTTTGTAATATATGAATCATAAACATTGCCACGGCTACCATCAGCTCTAGAGATTGCTCTAAGGTTATAGCGGTAAAGAAGATTCGCAATTTGATAGTTGGGGTTTAAATACATGGCATCGAAACTCGACTGAGTTCCTGCATCACCACTCACTTGACCAGCATCAACTCCAAACTTCCAGGAGTCTGTTAATCTTAAATTGGACTCAAGTAGGAAAGCTTTTGCTTTGTATTTAACCTGTGATGTTCCTGTGTAAACGTTACCGATTTCACCACCCATGAGAGGCACTTCGACTGCGAAATCAAAAATACCAAAGGTTTTGGCGAAATAGATGTCTGTGATCTTAACATCTGTTTGTCCAAGAGTGTTGGCCGTTGCGCCTGGTCCAGTGTCATCATTATTAAAAGCATTATTGATTTTCTTTCCATAAAGAAGACCAAAGCTCATATCTCTTTCTGGATTATCGTAGAGAAGAGAGAAGCCATATTCCTTAGAGTTTGTTGCTCTGGTAAAAGAACCTGTAGTTCCACTTCCCTGGGATATTTTTCCCCAATAAGGCTTGATGTGGAAACTGCCAAGCTTAATATTCATGGTGATTCCATCTCTTGTAAATGAGTGACGATCCCAAAGCTTATCACCAGAATTGATCAAAGCTCCAAGTCCCCAATGAAATGAGTGGCGACCAATTTGATAAGTCGCTGTGTCTGAATAAAGCTCCATGTAGAACTTATTAAGAACGAGTTCATTTGTACCTGTACTTTGATTGTAATAATAAAGAGAGGCACCAGGGTTTGAGACATTTGATTTTTTATTATCCTCACCTAGGTAACCACCTCTTCCATATCCAGAAGAAATTTCACCTTTAAGAGAAGCAGAATCGTTAACGATCAAAACTGGATTAAGTCTGAAGACATAAGACTGCCAAGAGGCATTTGCATGTCCACCGGCCGCAAGTTCAACTTCCTGTGATCCTGTTGTGGGTGATGAATTGTCACTGACGCCTTCAATTCTTCTGTAGTTGTCGATAAGGGTTGAATCAACACCGAAAGCGCCATGCCAATCAATTGGAAGTGACCAAGCTGTGACGGGTGTAATAATAACGAGAGCGAGTAACGCTTTAAAAATATTTCCCACGGGAACTCCTGCATACAAGATGTTAGAATCTCAAGAATTAGACTAGAATAATATATGAAAATGGTCATTTTAAGTCAAAGCGTCGCGCTGCCGAAATGAGGGAAGAGTCCATGAGACCTAGCGTTAAGAAAAGTTTATTCTTTATATTTGCCTTCTCAGGGTTGGCAGCCGCTGGTTTGATGATTTTTGTACTCCTCGTCATTGCTGATGCTCCGCTCGAAAGACTTGAGCGGGTTTCCACAATTGGCACGAACCGCCAGATATCTGAAAAAAAGATCGTTCTTGAGAAGGGCAGCTTGGTCAAAATGGACGAACTTGAATTCTATTTACAGTTTTATGGAGGAAAGAAGGAGCCGGGTCGTCTGATTAAGGATGGTTTGGAAGAGCAAATCTTCAATAAAGTTGGGAGGGCCGGAAAACTATACAGCTTGTCAGCAGATTTGGAGATTGAATCACCTTTGGTGAATGATTGTGATCAAATTTATTGTTATCAACACAGAATCAATTTTGATCAAATTCCCTCTCAATTTTGGAAAGGTTTGATGGGAATTGAGGACTATCGGTTTCTTGATCATTTCGGCGTTGATCTTAAATCCATTCTAAGAGCTGCAATCATAGACATTATTGAAATGAAAGTTGTTCAAGGAGGATCAACTCTTACACAGCAATTGGTGAAAAACCTTTTCTATTCCAATGAAAAAAAACTCTCTAGAAAAATTAAAGAGATGATTGTTGCCATCTACATTGAGTCAAAATATCCGAAAGAAAATATTTTGGAGGCCTATTTTAATGAAGTCTTCTGGGGAGCTTTAGGTTCTGTACGAATTAAGGGAATCTATGCAGCATCTTTGTTTTATTTTGAAAAGCGTCCTCAAGAAATTGATCCCTACGAAGCGTCAATTCTGATCGGGCTCTTGAAGGGACCAAATTATTACCGTCCATTAAAATATCTCGATCGGTTGATTCAAAGAACCAATGTCGTTTATGCAAAATTAGGTGAATTAAATCTTTACCCAGCTTCTCATGATCTTAAATGGAAGAAAGAAAAGTGGGAGAAGTGGCAAGCCAGACTTAGAGAGAAAGTTGAAGGTAGTTGGCATCTTAATATGTGGAAAAGTCTTGAAAATAAAGAAGACTATCTTAATCACTACGAGAAATTTGTATTTATACATAAAGCTTCTGAAATTATGAGTTTTATCAAAACGAGAGCACCTGATCAGGATATGGCCATCAAGGCCTTCATTGGCTCTCCTAAAGCTGGCGATAAAAACTTTTTCAGCTATTACTCAAAGTTTGAAAGAAACAGGACTGCTGCTATTTGGGAAGAAAGGCATCAAGTAGGGTCGACGCTGAAGCCACTTCTTTATTCCTATTTTCTTGATCACGAAATGAATTTGGCAGATATGGTTTCGACAAAACCAATTGAATTGAAATTGTTATCAGGAAACTGGTCACCGCGAGAGGCCCATGATGATCTACCTGCCGAGGTGACGCTCGCAACTGCCCTGGCGAAATCTTATAATCGTCCAGTCATTCGACTCGCAGAAAAAGTTGGATTTGATGTTTTGGAGAAAGAATTGGACCCCATAATTCCAAGGTTGCAAAAGCCACTTTCGGAGTTTCCAGCGCAGTTGTTGGGGGCAGTTGAATTAAGTCTCGCTGAGCTTTTGGAAATATATAGAAAATTTATTTCCAAAGAATGTGTAAAAGGTCTTGAGGAGGAACATCCAAGTGTTCTTTATTTACTTTCTGACCCCAAGCAGACGACGGTGCGATTGGCCGTGGGAAGTGTCATTGGTAAACAGCGGTTTTTTGGAAAAACGGGAACTTCAAACAAGGGCTTTGATAACTGGTTTATTTTTTTTGACGGCGTGCGTCTCGGTGTCGTGTGGGTTGGTCTTGAGGGAAGTCGGGATGTGAAACAGTTTAAATTGTACGGTAGTAATACCAGTTTCAAGATTTTCGAGTTGTTTGCTAGAGATAGTGGGAGACGGTTCGGGGAGTTGAATTGTGAAATGGTGAAAGCACCTTGAGCTTAACTATTGCATTTTAAGGTACCTCTGGGTATATTGGCGGAAATCAGTACAGGGGTGTCGACAAGTGGCTAAGTCAGCAGATTTTGATTCTGCCATTCGAAGGTTCGAGTCCTTCCACCCCTGCCACTTACACCGATAAGAGAGGCGAGGTAAGGGATGAAGAGAATTGTTTTAGTTTCTGGATCCTCAAACCCCGTGCTTTCTCAAGACATTTCCAGTTTTTTAGATGTTGCTTTGGTTGACCCACAATTAGTGAGGTTTGCTAATGGTGAAATCTTCTGTGAAATTGAAAAAAACGTCAGAGGTGCTGATGTTTTTGTTATCCAGTCTACTTGTACACCATCCAATGATAATTTGATGGAACTTTTGATCACAATCGATGCACTGAAGAGAGCTTCTGCCACTTCAATTACTGCAGTAGTTCCTCACTATGGTTATGCAAGACAAGACAGAAAAGTTTCTCCAAGAACGCCTATCACCGCCAAGTTGGTTGCAGATTTGATTACTGTTGCTGGTGCAACAAGAGTGATTACAATGGATCTGCATGCAGGTCAGATTCAGGGATTCTTTAACATTCCATTTGATAATATCTATGCCTCACCAGTAATCTTAAAATATATCAGAGAAGAAATTTTCAGAGAAAATACGATTTTTGTTTCTCCAGATGCTGGAGGTGTTGAGCGTGTTCGTTATTATGCGAAGAAGCTCAAGACAGATATCGCCATGATCGATAAAAGACGGACTGGTAAGAACGTTGCCAAGGCAATGAATATCGTCGGTAATGTAGAAGGCAAAGAATGTATCATCATTGATGATATGATTGATACAGCTGGAACACTTATTGAAGCCTGTAAGGCCCTTAGGGAAAACGGAGCTTCTAAAGTTTATGCCTGTGCGACACACCCTATTTTCTCAAATCCTGCCATTGAAAGAATTGCAGCTGCTGATGAGCTTGATCAAGTTATTGTTACTGACACAATTCCACTTTCTGATGAAGCTCGGAAACTGGATAAGATCAAAGTTCTTTCCACTGCTGAGATTCTAGCAAAGGCCATTCACAGAACATTCAATAATGATTCTGTGAGTTCACTTTTCGTATAAATAGAATCCCCATGGACAGATTAGTAGTAGCTTTAGGAAATCCTGGAAGAGAATACGAGGAAACCCGTCATAATATTGCACAGATGATGTTCAAAAATTTGTCTTTTGAAAGTTCTCTAGCTTGGAAATCAAAATTCAAGGGCCAGTGGGCGTCTAAAGATTTTGATTTGGGTAGAGTTTATTTTTTGATACCAGAGACCTATATGAATCTATCTGGTGAAAGTGTCGCTCCGCTTTGCCAGTTTTTCAAAATACCTGTTGAGAAAATTATGGTAGTTCACGACGAATTGGATTTGCCATACGGGACATTGACCTTCAAAACAGGAGGCGGATTAGCGGGACACAATGGTTTGAAATCCATTGCCCAGCATATGGGAAGTCAGGCCTTTAGAAGGCTTCGCATGGGAATTGGTAGGCCTCAAAGAGGAAGTGTAAGTGACTTTGTATTATCTGAATTCAGCTCAGATGAAAAAATAACATTAGATGATTACTTGAAGTTAGGAGCAGAGGCCATTGAAGACTATTGTCAAAATGGTTTTCAAAAGACTTCAGGAAAATATAGTAAGAAATCAGTATTGGGATAAGGAGAAAATAATGGCATTGAACTGTGGAATTGTGGGACTACCCAACGTAGGAAAGTCTACGATTTTTCAAGCTTTGACTTCAGCACCTGCCGAAGCGGCCAATTATCCGTTTTGTACAATCGAGCCAAACGTAGGGATCGTAAACGTTGCTGATACCAGGCTGGATAAAATTACAGAATTTGTAAAACCTCAAAAGACAATTCCAACGATTGTTGAGTTTGTTGATATTGCCGGACTAGTAAAGGGAGCTTCAAAGGGCGAGGGTCTTGGGAACCAGTTCTTGGGACATATTCGTCAAGTGAATGCAATTATCCAGGTTGTGAGATGCTTTGATGATCCTGATGTAATTCACGTAAATGGTAGAGTTGATCCGATAGAAGATATCGAAACCATTAATCTTGAACTTGCATTAGCAGATCTAGAGTCTGTTAAGAAAAAGCAGGACGCATTGCCAAGAGCATTAAAGAGTCATGACAAAGCAGTAAGTGGAAAGGCTAAAGAGCTCGTGCCTGTTTTGGAAAAACTGGCAGCTGCTTTGGAAGAGGGAAAAGCGGCAAGATCTGTAGATCTTTCTGAAGACGATCTTCTTGTAATTAAAGACTTGAATCTCATTACACTGAAAAAAACGTTGTATCTTTGCAATGTGGATGAGGATGCTGTCCCAGATGGAAATGAGTACGTTGAAAAAGTTAAAGAGTATGCTGCAGGAGAGGGCGCAGAAGTAATGATGATTTGTGGAAAACTTGAATCAGAAATTGCCGGCCTTGAAACTGAAGAAGAGAAAGCTGAATTTCTAGAAGCTGCTGGTATTGACCAGAGTGGCTTGGATCAGCTCACACATAAAGCTTACAACATGCTTGGGCTTAGAACCTATTTCACCGCGGGAGAGAAGGAAGTTCGCGCATGGACCTTTCATGCTGGTGATAAAGCTCCTCAAGCTGCTGGCGTTATCCATACTGATTTTGAAAAGGGATTAATTAAAGCTGAAGTTTACCATTATGATGACCTAGTACAATTCGGTTCTGAATCGAAAGTGAAAGAGGCCGGTAAGTTTAGAATTGAGGGTAAAGAATATGAAGTGAAAGATGGTGACATCGTCCACTTCAGATTTAATGTCTAATTGGTCTTGACGACAAAAGTTTCAGCAATACTGTTGAACTCTTGTGTGTTGTCACTGATAACTCTGTAAAGATACAGATTTCTGTAGATGTATTTGACGTAGTTTCTCGTTTCTTTAAAGGGGATATTCTCAATCGTTAGTAGTGGATCTGGATTTTTAAAGACCTCTCTTCTCCATCTTTTGACTCGTCCTTCGCCAGCATTGTAAGCGGCAAGAGTATAAATCAAATTCCCATCGTATCTTTTAAGAAGTTTCTTAAAGTACTTAATCCCAATATTCAAATTCACTTTAGGTTTTTTGAGTTGATGTGCCTTGATTCGTTTTTTGAATCGTCTAGCAGTCTGTGGCATGACCTGCATGAGTCCGCGCGCACCGACATGAGACATGGCTTTGGGGTTGAAGGCAGACTCTTGTCGAATGAGAGAAAGAATAAGAAGAGGATCAACTGTTGGGTCGATTTCTTTTACTTTGCTCATATACTCAAGTGGAAAGAGGAATTTTAAACTCTTGTCCGTCAGGTCATAAATATTGTCTTCAATACTTCTGTAAACGAGTTTAAAAGTGAGTAGGTACTGTTTCTTGTGGTTATAGAGTTTGACCAGTTGGTGAACAAGAAATCTTTTGAACTCAATACTTCCGAAGCTTTGAATAAGATTTTCATCAATGAATGATTCCGATGGTAGGAGTTCAAGGATGTCGGCAGACTCTAGAACAACAAACTTCTCAATTTCATTTTCAAGCCAAAGCGAAGTCCTTGCTAATGATCGTTTGAGGTCATTGTTGAGCTTGTTTTGAGGGATTTGTTTCAAAAGAGCACTTGTCGTCATGTTGATTGGAAGAAACTCATTTGTAGATGGTTTATTCCCTTGGATAATGGAAAGTTGTCTGCTCGATAATATTGAATAGAAATCGAGGGGTGATTCTTTAGCAACTAGTGTGTAAATCTCAATAGCCTTGCTTTTTTCACCTGTGAACTCAAGACTGCGACCAATCCAAAATTTAACTTTCGTATCGTAGTCATTAATTGTTTCGACTAATTGATATTTTTTGATGGTTCTTTTAGCACAATTTGAATCACTAAAATTCAGACAAGTTGTAAGAATTTTAAAAATTGTTTCACCGGAATTTCCTGGCCCTGAAATATTTAGAATTTTGTCTAGAGTTTCTAAAGCCAGATCTTTGTGACCATTTTCTCTATATTCATCGGCAACAAGAGTTAAATATCTCCAGGCAATATTAGCGGAGATATACTTCTTATTTTCAATATAAAAACCGAGAGCGTGAGAGAGGCTGTTTTTACTTTCCGGAATATTATCATTAATGATGTGTCTTTCAGTAGCATTCGAAAGCTTTGTAAATTCCTTAACAAAATATTTCTTTGAGCTTCCCTCAAGGAGTCCTCTTTCTTGAAAATGGCTGGTAAGTTCAGGTGAGATAATTATTTTTGATAGAATTTGTTCATCTGGAGCCAGGTAGCCCTTGATGATCTTTGTTCCGATCAAATTGCTGATGTCTGTGTAGAAAAAAGATTCTTTTTCAATATTATCAATAATAATAGCCAGGTCCGTTGGATTATCAGATAGGAACTTGTCAATTTGAGCAGTGATCATCTTTCTTTCATCAGGACCTATTTTGATTTTTTTCTTTGAGATGAGTGAAGCGAAAACTTCACGACAGTAATTATCCACGAGTTCGTGAAAACTTTCGTGCAAAGAAGAATTTGTCACTTTTCTTTCTGTGGGACATGCATTTTTGAATTCAGCGACACGTCTCTTGCTAGAAATAAGTATGTCCAACCTGTTTGAAATGTCATTAAATCCATTAAACGCAAATGATTTGGGTAATAGTTTCTTGATGTTTTTAAGCGTTCTCCAGTTGACGCTGCCTCTGATTAATTCCAGCCTCAGTGAGTAGAATTCTTTAGCTAACTTTTTGTCATTTCTGCTGGTTGGAATTTCGAAGAGTACTTTTTGATCATTGGTTGTGGAGATAGCCGCCTTGGCCATATTCAAGCAAACAAGAAATATAAAGAGTCCTGTTTTGAAGAAAAGCAAATGACCTCCTGTCATTGTTTTTCAATTCAGAGGGCTCAAGACTTTTGGTTGAATTTCCCCTGAATTTCATTAAGCCGTTTATTGATCTCATTGAGTACGGCTTTCTTGTCATCGGGAACGACCAGGCTAAGGTTGTTTATGTAAGCACTAACTTCACTTAAATAAACAAAATCGTTCTTGTAGTCTTCCTTTAGCTGATTAATGGCGTCGTTGTAGGAGTCGGCCAGTTCAGAAAAGTAGTCCCCGCTTCTAAAGAATAGTCTACCATTGTCACCACCCTCAGCTATAGCGGTAAAAAATTTCTGAAGCTTGAACAATGGCCCTGCGACCTTATGGGTCAGGAAAATACACATGATGAAAACCAGTGCAGTAAAGCCTATCTGCCAGAGGGCAAGTACTGAAATCAGTGACTTGCGCTTGGCCTCAAGTGATTGCTTGAGCTGGTTAGAAGACATCGTCTGATCTTTGCTTTTGAGGTCAGCACAAGAGGCACCACATCTTTCATAAAGAAGTTCTATTTTTTCCTTCTGTTTGACTGATGAGTCGAGGAAGTTAGACATTACATCGTAGATCGTGATCGGATAGACGATACTGGATAAAAATAAAAAGAGACACACATACAGGCTGAAACGAAGTTGGAACTTCGGATTGATAAGGTAAATACTTCTTTTATATCCCGCCAAGAGACACCTGTTTTGTGTTAATTCAAAGGTTTAGTTTTTATAAACTCTTATCTAAATGATAAGGGTATTTTCCATTTGATTCCAATGATTTTTGGACTCAGCAATGTCTGGCCAAAATTCAGTAAAGACCTATCAAATTGGTCTCTCTATGGTATAAAATTGAGCATTCAAATTTTGCGAGGTGTCTAATGTCCGAAACGTTTAAGTCAACTATTTCAACAGTAAAAAACCCTGTAACGGGAAATACCCTGGCGAGCGAGTCAAGAATTCAAGACGTCGTCCAAGAGGGAGATAAGCTGACTATCGTATATGAAAGAACGGGGATTTCGCCAGAACAGAAAAGAGTCATTGAAAACGAAATCATCGAGGCGCTTAAGGGACAGGTTGATGAAGATAACATTTTTATCAAAACAGTTTCGAAGGACAATGGTGATATTAAAGCAACAGTACCAACTCAGCAGGCGAAACCGCAGGCCTCATTGAATGTGGGCCATGCTCAGCCAGCTCCTAAAAAACAAGTACCAGGTGTTGGAAAAGTTATTGCCGTCAGTAGTTGTAAAGGTGGAGTTGGAAAATCAACATTGGCCGTGAATCTGGCCCTTTCACTAAAAGAAAAAGGTCATACCGTTGGTTTGATTGATGCCGATATTTACGGTCCTTCTCTTCCGATTCTTCTTGGCAAGAGAGGAGCTAAGCCGGCTGCCAATGAAAATAAAAAAATGATTCCAATTGATGCACATGGGATTAAGTTTATCAGTTTTGGTTCTTTCATTGAGGAGGAGCTCCCAGTTATTTGGAGAGGGCCGATGCTTGGTGGAGTTTTGAATCAATTCCTATTTGATGCCGATTGGTCAGGTACTGATTATTTGATAATTGATTTGCCTCCTGGGACTGGTGATATTCAACTATCTATGGTCCAGGCAACTGATATTGATGGCGTTGTCGTCGTTTCTACCCCTCAAACCGTTGCTTTGCATGACACCAAGAAGGGTATGAAGATGTTTGAACAGGTCAAGGTTCCAATTCTTGGTCTGGTTGAGAATATGTCATACTTCGTTCCTGATGACGCTCCAGAAAAGCAGTATTACATTTTTGGTAAAGGTGGGGCTCAGGAAATGTCCAAGGAGCTTGGAGTTAACTTTCTTGGGGAAATTCCATTGGTGACTGCTGTGCGTGAAGGTGCTGATGAGGGTCAGCCTTACATGTCGATGAAGACCAATACTGGAAGTGAAGTTTGGAATGCTTATCTTGGTATGGCCGAAAAGTTTGAAGATTTTTTCAAAAAAAAAGAGAATAAAGATAAGGGATTTTTCTCAAACCTTTTTAAGTAGGATTTGACTTGTCTTTAATCAACTCGCTAACCGAGCAGGCAACATTCTCGTTTTCTGGTCGGATCAATGTTCTACATGCTGAAACCAAACAGTTTCTAGGCAGCATTCATATGAAAGATGGATTGCTTGTTGATTCATTCTATCGAGGAATGGAAGGCAGGAACTCCCTCTTTAAAATACTTATTGAAGATATGTCTGATGTACTCCCGCTCAAATTTATTGTTGAGCCAGAACTGATTGAAGATGGAAGCTTCTCTTATAGTGTTAACGATTTTAAAACCGAGGCTCGGAAACAGTATGAAAATTATCTGGCTTCGAAAAAGCTTAAGCCTCCTGGTCACATAAAGTTACTCATTAAGGGGGACTTTGTGTTGCACGGAGCCAAGGTGGAGAGCTCTGAGTTTCAGGTACTTAAGGTGATTTCCGACTATAGCAGGGTAGATGATATTTATAGGGAATCTGGGCTAATGGAGTATGAAGTAACAAATGCCTTGGTTTCGTTGCGTAAAAAAGGTGCCTTGAGGGTTTATCAACCTTAGGGTAAATAATAGGCCAAATTAGTATTTGGGAGGGCCCGTGAAAAGCCAAAAACATAATGAAGGCGATCTTAAAGAACTCAAGGTCAATATTGAAAAAGAAGTCGTAGAGACTATCGAAAGAATGTCAGCAGTTTCGGGTATGACTATCGATGAAATCGTAGTTATCGCACTAAAAAGGTTCAGATCGAGCCATGCTGACTACGAAGGAAAGGTTCCAAACCTCGATTAAAAACATCTCAAAATATGGCTACAGTTTGCCTGAGTGTCTAATTTTTAGGCACTCCTGCTGGATTTCGGCCGGATTCTTATAATTTCATAGTCTCAATTTAACCCTTTAATTACTGATACTTATGGAAGTATTAGTGGCAATAGTGTCTAATTTTTAGAAATTGTGCAGAGTGGCACGATGGTTGCATTCTAACTCAGTGTTAAGCCAGTTGATGTTGAGGAGAAAGAAATGCAGTGGCTCAAGAGTTCTACAAAATTCATGATGACGGTACTCCTGTTGGGGTCGGTTGTTGTCGTTGGGGGAACTCTCAGGGACTATCACTTCAATTCCAACGAGTTTATGTTGGACAATGAAATCAAAGTGTCCAGACGTCTCGATGACCAACCATCTAAAAGGATTGTTGCTTCTGCTGAGCGCGAGCTTCCAGCTGCTCAATACCTGCCTTTAAATGATGCAAATAGATTGAGAGTTGATGGAAAGTGGGAAATTATCAAGATCCACAACACCTCAAAAGAGGTTCTTTTCGATATTTCAAGAGATGAAGATAAAGACATGAAGATCATCGTTGAGCTTCAGATGACCGGAACCAGCTTGGTAAGAATTGATGGTGATAAAGGTCTTGAATTTGATATCTCGCTTCTTCATGAGAGTGGAAAAACAATTGCACTCTTTAGAAGTATTGATGGTACTTATGAAGTAATTGAGGCGAGAAAAGTTGTTGAAAGAAAAAATGTAATCGCTAGTGCAAAAACTAATGAGCAAAAGCTAATGGAAGAGTCTGGGTTTGAAGACAATAGGGCCCAACTTGCACCTACACAAATGATCAGTCAGAAACAAGGTGTACAAATCGGTCAAGACTTTGAATTGGTACTTGAAAGAGCTCTTGATCCAAATGCATCTAAAGAAGTTCAAAGAGGTTCAGAAGCAATCTCTGGATCAGCAAGCCTTCTCGGTGGCAATATTGAAAATCTGAAAGTTGTACTATTCAGAGGAACTGATAAAGAGAAGTCATTAGAGATTGGGTTTGCCCAGGTTAATGATGGTGGTCAATTTAACTTTGAGGAAAATGGTGAAACAGTATCTGGTATTCTAACCAACAATGGTAAAGATGGATTCAGAGTCAGAATCGCAACTGGAAGTTTCGCTGGAGCAATGTTGAATTTTGTAACAGAAGAAGAGTTCGATAAGATTAGAGAATTAGAAGAGAAAGCGGCATTCGATAAGTTGGCACAACAGGAAGAGTACATCGAGCCAATCGAAGAGCTAGCGACTGAAGTGTCACAAGAAGATGAGTCAGTAGGTAGAGAAAAATATCTTGAGTACGAGCAGCAACAGATTGAAGAAAAAGAAGAAGCTGAAGAAGAGCAGGAAGTTATCGAGTCTGAAGAAGACATGGCAATGAAAGCTCAAAAGTCCGGATTCAACTTTATGAGCGGACGTCCTCAAGCACCGGCCAGATCAATAGCAAGTCAGAAATAAAAAAAGGGAGCTTAAGAAGCTCCCTTTTTGTTTGTTCAAATTTAATTACAAATTATCCCAACATTTTTTTGAATTCTTCAGTCATGATTGGAACAATCTGGAAAAGGTCTCCAACGATTCCGTAATCAGCTTTAGTAAAGATTGGAGCATCTGGGTCAGTATTGATGGCTACGATTACTTTAGAAGTTCTCATACCAGCAAGGTGTTGGATGGCTCCTGAGATACCGCAAGCAATATAAAGACTTGGGGCAACTGTTTTACCTGTTTGTCCAACTTGCATTGCATGTGGTGCAAATCCTGAGTCAACAGCTGCCCTTGAGGCACCTACGGTAGCTCCAATAACATCAGCCATTTCATCAAGAATTTTGAAATTTTCAGCATTTTTCATTGCACGTCCACCGGACACAATAATATTTGCTTCAGTCAGGTCAAGTTTCTCACTTGCTCCTTTGATGATCTCTTTGATGGCAGCTCTGATTTCACCAGCAGATGCTGAAACATCGTTCTTGGTTCCAGCTCCTGCAGTAGGACTTTCAGGAAGACCTAAAGCATTTGGTCTCACTGTTACAAAGTGTGGCTTAGGTCCAGTCACTTCTACTTTTGCAAGACACTTACCAGCGAATAGAGGTCTTGTTCCTGCGAAGGTGCCTCCGTCCATTGTGAAGTTTGTTACTTCTGAAGCCATTCCAGCTCCAAACATAGCACTTAGTCTTGGCACAAGGTCTTTCCCAAGTGAAGTTGCACCTGCGAAAACGTAGTCATAACCACCATTACCAATAAATTCTTTAAGTGCGTTTCCATAACCTTCTGGTGAATACTGATCAAGTCCATCACCTTTGATGACGTGTACGTTTCCAGCACCATATTTTGCAAGTTCAGCAAGCCCGGAATCAGAAACGTCTCCAATGGAGATAACATCGATTTCTTGACCTGCTAGTTTTCCTAGAATTTCAAGTGTGACTGATTTTACGTTGTCACCTTGTGTTTCTGTAAATACTGCTACTTTTGCCATTTTAATATTCCTCTTTAAATTAGATAACTTTTGCTTCAGTTCTTAGAAGACCAACTACTTCAGCCACAACAGATGCTTGATTACCTTCATCGGTAGCATCAAATTTCTTACCCGCTGGCTTTTCTGGCGGAAGTTGGAAATTGCTGTATTTGATTCTTTGATCATCATCAGAAACACCAACATCAGCAAGACTGTGAGTAGTGAGTGGCTTTTTCTTGGCTTTCATGATTCCTGGAAGTGAGGCGTATCTTGGTGTGTTCAAGCCTTTGTTACATGCAACGACTACTGGACCTGAAGTTGTATAAACCTCTAGAGCACCACCTTCAACTTCTCTTTTAAGTGTTAGGTTATTTCCGTCTCCCTCAAAACCTACGACAACAGAAACGCTTGGAAGCTCCATCATCTGTGCAAGAATTTGAGGAACTTGAAGACAGTCGTCATCAATGGCTTGCTTACCTGTAAGAATCAAATCTGGGGTTTTTCCAGACTTTTCAATAGCCCCTTTGATTGCTTTTGCAGTCATGTAGCTATCAAGATTGTCTGCAGATTCAACCAAGATTGCCTCGTCAGCGCCCATGGCCAGAGCAGTTCTCAATGCTTCAGTGTCTTTTGTCCCACCGACTCTGACAACTGTAACGGTTGAACCAGCATTAGCGGCTTTATGAAGAAGAGCTTGCTCGACGGCAAACTCATCGTATGGATTCATGATCCACTTGATAGAGCTGGTTTCAATGTAGCTACCATCACCATTTGGGGTGACCTTTGTTTCAGTGTCAGGCACCTGCTTTACACAAACAAAAATGTTCACGTTAACTCCTTGTAAAAATTTCTTTTGCTATAACTAATCTTTGGATTTGGGATGTTCCTTCATATATTTGAATGAGTTTTGCATCTCTCATTAACTTTTCAACAGGGTATTCCTTGCTATATCCATAGCCACCGAAAACTTGAACAGCATCTGTACAAATTTCCATGCAGCTGTCAGCAGCAAATGCTTTCGCATATGAAGCCATTTGAGTGTTGGATTGACCTTGGTCCAAAAGCCAAGCAGCTTTTGTTACCAGAAGTCTTGCAGCTTCAGTTTTCATGGCCATGTTTGCAACCATGAATTGAACCGCTTGATGTCCAGAGATAGGAATATTGAACTGCTTTCTTTCTTTCGCGTATTCAATCGTATGATCAAGGGCACATTGGGCGCCACCAACAGCACTAGATGCAACCAAAGGTCTTGAGTGATCAAGAGTCTTCATGGCAATTTTCCATCCGTCCCCAGGATTTCCAAGCATGTTTTCTTTTGGAACTTTCACATTGTTAAAGGTAACCGCTCTTGTATCTGAACACTTGTGCCCCATTTTCTTTTCAGGAGCACCGAGTTCAATCCCTTCGGATTTCGGATCAATAACAATGCAACTTATTCCTTTGTGTCTGAGTTCCGGATCACTTGTTCCATAAAGGACAAATAGATCTGCGAAACCGGCATTGGTAATCCACATTTTTTGTCCATTCACGACATAATGATCACCACCGTCTTTTATAGTTGTCTTGATACCCCCAGCATCAGAGCCATTGCCTGGCTCGGTCAGACAAAAAGAGGCAATTTTAAATTCTTCAGTAAAAGGAGTTAGAAATTTTTTCTTTTGTTCATCAGAACCACCAATAACAATTGGAAGTAGGGCCAGATCATTGGCCATGAAGCCGGTGTTCATTCCCATGCATCCATAAGAGAGACATTCAGAAATGATTACAGAGTCAACAGTTGTAAAACCAGTCCCACCGTATTCTGTTGGAATACAAGTGTTGATCAATCCAAGCTCCCAAGCCTTCTTCATGATCTCTGTTGGAAATTCTCCAGACTCATCGTACTTGGCAGCAACAGGTTGCATTTCATTTTTGGCGAATTTCATCGCCATTTCACGAATTTCTTTTTGCTCTTGGCTGTATTCGAAATTGATCATGCTTGGCCCTTGTGTGAATCAAGCCATCCGTAGTCTGGGATTGGCTTTTGTCGAAATGACATTATAGATTTGCTATAGAGAGGGGTCAATGTGAACTGAGTTGTGCCGAATATTAGTTGATGATTGGCGTCGCAATAACATCAAATTCATCAGGGAATGAATATTTTTGACTCAGGGTCTCATAATATGGAAGTTCCCTGAGGGGAAATACAACAAAGCTTCTTTGAAAAAGTCTTGGGTGTGGAATAGTTAGATGACCCGATACAATTTCTTGATGGCCGAAAAAGAGAATGTCGAGGTCAATAGTACGGGGCCCTCGGAGTACATCTCTCCTTCTACCCAGGTTTTTTTCAATCTCAAGGAGTTTGCTCATGACTTCTTCTGCTGAACATTTGGGAAGTTTGAACTGAAGAACTTGATTGAAAAAGTCTGGCTGATCAATATAGTCAACGGCCTTTGAAGTGTAGACTCTCGATTCAGCAATAAATTTGAAATTTTTTTCAAGTTCAGACTTTGCCAACTGTAGATATTCAATAGAATTTCCAATATTGCTGCCAGTGGCTATGATGAGTGCCATTAGTTGGATTCGCTTTTCTTTTTGGCTTTTTTGTTCTGCTCTGTCGCAGTTTGTACAGGTTGGAGGTATTGGCTCTCGTAACTTGGTATTGCAGTTCCCGGAGGTGGAACTGGGTCAGACTTTACACCACACCCTACGAGTAGGATGAGCATAAAAATTATTTTAAAACTCGAGACCAAAGCCAACTCCAATTATATCGGAACCCAAATCACCACGGATAAACCAGCCTGGGACGAGTCGTTTTAATACAGTCAGTCCAAAAACAACAGAACTCTTTTTGAGGTCTTCGAGTCGATTTAGTTCAGCATTAAGATCAATATCAGGATTGTCGGGGTCCTCTTCTCCGGCCCCTGGTGATGAGGCACCCACGATCTGATAACCAATATAAGGTTGGACGTAAGAGAAGAAAGGCGCAGATATTGTATACTTTGCCCTCAAGGTAATATTTGTCATCTTTGTCTGAAGGCCTGGATTTGGAAAATCATCAATGATGTTTTGACCATATGAAAATTCAGCCCAAATGTTGTCTTCCAATTGATAGGCCCAGTGAACATTGAACTGAGTATAGCGTTGCGCGCTTCCGTCATTATCAATGCCTTCAATCGAGGCCATGGTAGCAGAAACAACATTATCTTGCTTGATGATTCTGTTGCTCTTTTCCTCGAGAGTAAGGTCATCTTCAAGAAGACTTGTTTCATTGAAAAGATCTTCTTCTGATTTGATGATTCCTTCATTCTCTTCAGTTTTCTTGGCCTGATCTCTTTTAAGTTTGTAGTAACTGTCGTCACCTCTTAGGACCTGAACTTCCATGCCTTCCTGGAGTCTTTTCCAAAGAGCAAGACTGTAAATTTTGGTGATTTTAATTCCGGCAACACCAGACTCTGTTGTCTTGGCGACGAGGGCCCTCGCAGCAAGCTTGGCATCGAGTAGGAGAGAGATAAAATCACCTTTATCAAAACTCGAATTAGAGTTGGTAATGACAAAGATTCTTTTAGACTGACTAATTTTCTCAATCTTTTCTACGGCAAGGTCTGGTGCCTGTGCGGCTGCACCGGTTCCACCACCAAGATCATCGAGAACATTCTGTGCAAATGTACCCGACGAAAAAAGTAAAGTAATAAGGGTTAAAGCAAGTAAGCCTTTAAAATTCTTCACCATGTTATTTTACATAGTGCAATTGACAAAAGTCCAGCGAGGACATTTTTCCGACTAGAATGATCAACTGAAAATCGGAAAAAAATTCGTCTAAGTTCATGAGTGCGTCAACTCATTTAAAATAAAAAAGAGAAAAATTTTGGGTAGCCCTAAACTGTTGATTATCTAATCCGATAAGCATGTTGATGCTACTTGAAATCATTCCAAGGAGATGACAATGAAATGGTTAAATTTAATTTTGATTTTATCACTACTCACAGTAACAGCATGTTCCAACAATAAGAAGAAAGCTGAAGGTACAGAGGCTTCAGAAGGCATTGAACAAGATGCAGACTTTATCGTTGATTCAGAAGATGAAGATCTAATGATGGAAGACGGAGAAGAAGCACCAGTTCAAGAAATGGCAATGATGGAAGAGAGTGGTTCATCTCCTGTAAGCATTGAGTCAGGATCAGGCGGACAGTACACAGTTAAAAAAGGCGATACACTTATGTGGGTTGCTTTTAAAATTTATGGCGACTATTCGAAGTGGAAAGATCTTTCTAATGCGAATGGTGGAATTTCAACTATCAGAACTGGACAAGTATTAAGCTATAATGAGCCAGTTGAAAAATTTGTTTGGCAACCTAACGGTCTTCCGCACACAGTTGTAAATGGTGAGACCCTTGGGACAATCTCTAATGACAAATATGGTACAGCTTCTAGATGGAGATCCATCTATGACAACAACCAGCCAATGATCAAGGATCCAAACCTGATTTTTGCTGGATTCACTCTGTATTATGTTCCTGATAGAGATATCGCTTCAGAATAAGTATAATTTAAAGTAGATAATCATTGGAATGATTGGCCCTCTCTTGGAGAGGGCCTTTTTTATTATGAAAAAGCAAATTAGCATTTTAACATTTTTCTTGCTTTCTTCATGTTCGAGTATCGACATGATCAAAAATGGTTTGTTCTCAGACTATAAGAGAGAGTCTGCAAATATTTATCTCGAAAAGGATTACGTTGATCAGCTAGTTGCTCTCGGTGATGACTATTTAAACTCACCAGGGATTTCAGAGGTAAGGCTATCGAAAAATAGTTCTGCCTATCTTAAAAACATTTATGACAGATTGGTAAAAAACAGTGAGCTAATATTCGATAAAAAGTATGAACCAAAATTTCATGTAATTAACAGCAGATCACCTTTTTATTTTTCACTTCCTAAGAGCAAAATTTTCATTTCGAGTGGACTGTTGCTGAAATATCTTAAAAACGAACAGCTGCTGGTCGCAGCTTTGGCCC
>JBFEVX010000135.1:0-9201 GCA_041546685.1 Bacteriovoracaceae bacterium
ACGTATTTAAACAACCTTTTTTCAGTAACTTGTGAGCAATTCTTGCCTCTTAAGGTAATCTCAAGAGGCGATTCCTTTATCTGCTAAAATGAAGTCCTATGAGTGATGAACCAAAATATTGCAAAATTCCACCCAGGTTGATCGAGAAGTATGGAAAGAACTTTCCGTTCGATGTCTATTTGAAGCTTGGTCCGACAAAGATCATTAAGATCTCTCATGGGGATGAAGACATTATTTCGATTTATAGAAAATATAGAAGTAAAGGTGTGGAAGATATCTATGCTCTTCAAGATGAGTATAAGAAGTTCATAAGCTATATGAGAAAGGCCATCAAGAACAAGTTCTTTGATGAAGCCACGATAGATGATAGAGTGACCACTTTAGATAGCTGTTATGGTGTGGCAAAAGAGGCCTTCCAAAAAATAGGTGTTACTGAAGAAAGTATTTCACTTGCTCAGGATATTGCCAAAAAATCTCTTGAGACCCTCAATGAACAGCCAAATATTTTCAAATTCTTTGAAAGGTTCAAAGAAAACTGTAGCGAAGAGTACATGTACAATGTAACTCTCACTTTCACGATCACATCTATGATGGAGTTTGTTGATTGGGCTTCATCAGCGATTAAAGAGAAATCTGTACTTGCGGTGATGTTACGCGATTTGATTCTTACTCCCGAGCACTTTGAAGAGATCAAGAATTGGAATGGAGATAGGAGCACACTTTCAAAGATGGCCTTGAATCATCCACTGCTTGTCGCAGATATGCTCCAGCAGGATAATAAAACCTGGGTTTCATCCGAGGTCATTCAGATCATCCAGCAGCACCACGAGAGACCTCATGGAACAGGTTTTCCATCGGGCACGAAGCACCTTCAAATTTCACAATTGTCTGCCATTCATATCGTAGCCGATGTTTTCACAGATATGCTTATTCAATCTGAATTCAACTTCAAAGAGAAGGATAAGATTCTAAGTGAGATTGAAAATAATTACTATGTTGGTACTTTTAGAAAGGCCGTTGAGGCCTTAAGAGACATGTTCGGCTAGAAACTTCCTCATCACCAAGTTAACTTCTTCAGCATTTTCAAACATCGCCATATGACCTGCACCTTTGAGTTCACAAAATACGTTTGGTTTTATGATTTCTCGTAGTCGAAAACCTTCTTTGAGGTCAACTATCTTGTTATGGTCTCCCCAGAAAAGAAGCGTCGGAGGTAATGAAGTAGTGGATACAAAGTACTTATCTGTAGTGAAACTTTCAATATTTTGGAGAAGTCCAAGGCGTCCTCGCTTTTGCTTATCTGTTTGATAAACTCTTTGGAACTTCTTGTAGATTTCAGAGTTCACATCAGGATCTTTTCCAAAAAGGAGATCAGGAAGTCTGGTTCTCTCTCTTTTCCCGTCCATTGCTTTAATGATCAAGCTACCCAGAAAATCTTTAAGTTTATCTGCTGTGAGAAGTCTCTTGTGAAGGAATCTTCCAAGTGGAGTCTCATAAATTCTGATCCCAGGACAGATATTGAACATAGTCAGACTTTTTACTTTGTGGGGGTTTTTTAAAGTATGAAATAGAGCTATTGAAGAGCCGATACAATTGCCGACCAAATGGTAGGAATCGATGTTTTGGTCTTTGACAAAGTTATCAAGAGATCTTTCATGAAAGTCCAAGTTGGGAGCTTCAGCAGGTTCAGGAGATTCTCCAAATCCCATCAAATCAATTGCGTAGCAAGTGAATTGATTTTCAAAATGAGAAATTTGTTTGCTCCAGATTTCATGGAAACCGCCTCCGTTATGGAGAAAAATCAGAACCGGTCCACTTCCTCTTTTTTCAAAATAAAGAGAGTTCATTAAATTATTATTTCACGAAAATTGCTACTCGAGAAATCGAGTCGGTGCTTGTGGGAGTTTTTTCTTTTTGACAGGGGCAGGAGTAAGTCTGCCTGGCAGTATATAGGAAGATCCCCAGCTGATAATGAGATTTGAAACAAAGAGAAGCAAAAGAAAGGAAACGCTGAACATTAAGGCCACTTTTGGGTCGATAAAGATCGCTCCCATGGTGAGCGCGAGCATCTGGAGAACCAGACCTAGAATCGATGTAAGTAGGGCGAAAATAAAACGTTTCATAAGTAAAAAATGGGGTCAAAAACACCTACGTCAAGGTTTCGAATAAAAAATATTTGCCTGCTGATGTTGTTGTGCATTATAAGGTCATATGCTTAAGCGAGTTTATATAGAAATCAGCAATATATGCAATCTTCAATGCACATTCTGTCCAGTAGTGGAGAGAGATAAGAATGTTATGTCACTTGAAGATTTCAAACGCATATTAGCTGAAGCGGCTCCATTGGCCGAAGAAGTTTGTCTTCATTTGATGGGGGAGCCTCTTGCCCATCCAGAGTTTTCAAAAATCCTGCGTGTTTGTGAGGAAGCTGGGGCTCAAATTCAATTGACCACCAACGGTGTTGTCATTGATAAGCGAGCAGATGAAATATTGAATTCAAAAATCATAAGACAAATTAATTTCTCCATTCAGGCCTATAAAGACAATTTTCCTAATCGACCTTTGGAAGGTTATCTCAACTCAATAATTAACTTCACCAAAGACGCTTTTGAAAAGAAGCCAGAGATGTATATCAATTATCGATTGTGGAATCAGAGCGAGAGTAGAGACGAAAGAGAAAATGAAGAGTTTTATGGCCTGATAGAGAAAGCTTTCAATATTGAAATCAATAGAAATGTCCAAGTAGAGTCGATCAAAAGTAAAAAATTATTGAACAGACTTTATCTTCATTTTGACAGTCGTTTCGACTGGCCTTCGATGGACCTTCCTTTTCAAGGCTCAAAAGGTCGATGCCATGCTTTGATCAGCCATATAGGGATTCATGCAGATGGAACAGTTGTTCCTTGTTGTCTCGATAAAGAAGCAGAGATTCCACTGGGTAATTGTTTGGAAAGCGATCTGGTTTCCATCCTCAATTCAGAGAGGGCAATAGCGATGAAAACAGGTTTTCAAAACAATCAAAGAGTAGAAAAATTTTGTCAGCATTGCACGTATATCAATAGATTTTCAAAGTAAGTCAATTGCGATACCGGCCTGGAGAGTAAACTCCCATGCTCCTTGTTTCTTTTTGAACTGAGAACCTGGAAGATTATTTTCAACACCACTTAATATGTATTTATCGATAGAGATTCTTCTTACTATGAAATCCATATTAAGAAGACTGAGAGTAGAACCTGCTCCAAGTCCAAATCCTTTCCCTTCATATTCATCACCTTGTTTGAAAGGATTCTCACCTCTTGGTTGGGCATAAGTCGCTTGGCCTTTTATGTTGCTATAGTATTCACCGATGATGTGGATCGGTAATGTTGGAAGATCAACCATGAAAAAGGCTCCATACATTTTTCTTTCAAAGACATTGTCATAATCTTCCGCTCCATCGAATCCATTCTGGATATTGGCGTCCTGTCTTTCTCCGTCCCAATGCTGTTTTGAATAATCGGCCATGACTCCCGCCTTGACCATCATGTAGCTAAGACCCGCTCTTGCTCCAAGTCCTGCATGTAATGTCCATCCTGCATGATCAAGATTTCTGTTGGAGGTATAAGCTTCTGGAGTATCAGATAGATTTCCATAACCAATCTGGCCATATCCTCCAGCGTAGAGCAGGGCATGAGACTTTAAAGGTAGGAAGAGGAATGAAATCAGTATTAATCTTTTCATAAAGCACTCCAGGCTTTTTTATCACGGTATTTAAAAAGGAATTGATTCAAAGTGATGTTATTTTGTCAGTTATAGCAGTTTTTGGGAAATATTTTTGTTCGTTAAAGGCCTTAATTTCTTGAGTTTGCCTTGTGGAAAAACTTACCTTTGGATGGTCTGGAAGTATGTCTCCTTTAAAATATAAGGGTGAACATATTTCAACGACTCATCCATTTTTTCATTCCGAAAAAAGTTCTTGCTGAACGAGAAAAAGACTATGAGTTGTATGAAAAATATTGGGTCTTCGCTCTTATTTCAATAGTAATTGCTTCAACGGGAGTATTCATCTTTTTAAGAGAACTTGTCTCTTATGAAAAAGATATGATGAGAATGAAGATTCAGGGTTCTGCCATGTTGATCATTTGGGGAATTCTATTTTTTGCCAAGCTTGGGAAAAATCTTAAGTACCCGGTACTCGCTCTTTGTACACTCGCTTTCTTTCTATTTCCTGGAAGGGTTTTGGCATTTGGTACAATCTTCAGTCCGACAATGTTTTGGTTTTTCTTTCTTCCTGTTGGAGTTGTTTATTTCCTTGGAATGAAGATTTCCATTATTTTGGCCTTGATTACGATAGTTCAAGTTGTAACGTTGGATTATGTACTTTCTTATGGTTTCAATCCAATGAGAAGTATCGATGCGCCAGATTCAATTTCTTTTTTAAGCTCAATGTTTTTAGCCTTAGCAGTCAACCTTGTTTTTATTTATGTCCAAGACAGGTCTCGGAGAAGATTGCTTGAAAAAGATAGACTACAACAGGAGGAGCTGCATAGACATGCCAGGCTTTCAACTATCGGAGAAGTTGCTAGTAACATTGCCCATGAAATAAGTAGCCCTTTGAGTGTTGTTCTCAATTGCTCTGAATTGATTGAGATGGAGCTTGAAAAAGGTGAGCCTAATCTTAAGAAAATTGCCAAATACAATAAGAAAATTACAGATGTGAATGAGAAGACAATCCATATGCTGAAGGGACTCTTGAAACTTTCACGACAGCCTGATCATAAATTACATTCAGTGAAACTTCTAGATGTTTGGGACAGCTTATATCCACTTCTTGAAAATAAATTGAAGTATTCAGGAATTGAACTTCGGGGAAATTATAAAGAGCATATGGAAAATCGCTATCTGGCACTTGTTGAGTATCTGGCACAAGTATTTTTAAATTTGATGATGAATGCAGTTCACTCAATAGATGAGAATTGTACTAAGGATGAAGAGCGCTACATTCAGATTGATGTTTTTCCAAGTAAAACAGTGACCATTTTTGAAATCAGCGACTCAGGCCCTGGTGTTCCAGAGGAGTTAGTCGAAAAGGTATTTGCTTCTTACTTTACGACTAAGGAAGATGGTGAGGGGACGGGACTTGGCCTTAGTATTTGCCGTACAGTCATGGAAAGAATGGATGGTGGAATCCAAATAAAGAAAATTAATGGGAAAAACTTCTTCGAGGTCAGGGTCCGCTCGGATAACGCCTGATGTTGAGGAAAGTACTAGTTCTTGATTAAATTGAGACTCAAATTCAATACAAATATGATCTTTATCAAACAAAATATGCAGACATTGGTCTATTATTCGTAAGTACTGAATAAAGGAAGTAGAAATATGTCAGAAGACTTAACTTTGGAGCTGCTCAAATCAATTGATGCCAGATTGGCAAGATTGGAAGAGCGTATGGAAGAAACACCCAAAATGGCCTTGGATGGATTTGCGATAATCGGTGACTCGATAGATGAAAAATTTAATCCACATACAGAAGAAGGTTTAGGGAATCTCGACAAATTTGAAAAGGCGCAAAAGCTTCTTGAAGTCTTACAAGAAAAAGAAACGATCGATTCAATTGTTACTTTGACCAACAGCTTGAAGGATCTCGCTCCGCTTGTTGAAAAAGTGAAAATGTTGGAAGACGGCATTTCTATTTTTGCAGATTCATTTGATGAAGTCTCTGCTCAGGCGATGGCCAAAGGGTTTGAGATTGAAGATTTTTCTAATCAAATGAAAAAACTCACACTTCTATTAATTAATGCGTTTGAATCAGGTGCATTTACTCACTTACTTGATTCTGGAATTCTCGATTCGAGAGCGATTGAAACAGTTGGTGCTGTAGGACGTTCCATGGCAGTAAGTAGTGAAGCTAAGAGAATTGAAGTAGGGCCTCTCAAGGCGATTACTTCTCTTATGGATAAAGATATACAAAGAGCACTTGGTTTTCTTCTGACTTTTGCTACACATTTTGGAAGAACATTGAATGACCAAAGAACCAAAGCAATAAAGGCATAGGGGATAGATATGAGCGAAAAAGTAAAACATCAAATCGTTATCGTAGGATCTGGTACTGGAGGACTTACTACTGCTGCCAGAATTTTACATGATTATCCTGAGAGAGAATGGGATATTGCGATTATCGATCCTTCTGAAAAACATTATTATCAGCCACTCTGGACTTTGGTTGGAGCAGGAGTTTTTCCAAAAGAAGATTCAGAGAGAGAAATGGTGGATTTTATTCCTGCGGGAGTTAAGTGGATCAAACAAAAGGTTGCGACATTCCAACCAGATCAAAATGCCGTTACTTTAGATAATGGAAATATTGTTGAGTATGACTACTTGGTTGTGGCCGCAGGTATTCAGATGGACTGGCATAAGATCAAGGGGTGTGAAGAGACACTTGGAAAGAATGGAGTGACTTCAAACTATATCTATGAGCTTTCGGAGTATACTTGGGAAAATCTTAGAAACTTGAAGAGTGGTAATGCTGTTTTTACTCAGCCACCAATGCCTATCAAGTGTGCAGGAGCTCCTCAGAAGATTGTTTACATGGCCGAACATTATCTCGCCAAGAATGGGCTGAAAGACAAAGTTGATATAACATTCTGTATCACTGGTCCTGGTATTTTCGGTGTTCCAAAGTATAAAGCAGCATTAGAGAAAGTTCTCAAAAGAAAAAATCTTCAACCAAAATATGAGCATGAATTAGTTGAAATTCGTGGAGAAGAAAAGATCGCGGTTTTTAAAAAAGTCGGAGACGGAAGTACTGTCGACATCAAATTTGATATGCTTCATGTTGTGCCTCCCATGAGTGCCCCTGACTTTATTAAGAAAAGTCCACTTGCTGATGAAGCAGGTTGGGTAGCCGTTGATATGTTCACTACCCAACATGTGAAGTTCAAGAATGTTTTTAGTTGTGGCGATTGTAGCTCTCTTCCAACTTCAAGAACTGGGGCGGCAATTAGAAAGCAGGTTCCGGTGCTAGTTAAAAATATGGTGAGCTATATTGATGGGAAAGAACTTCTTGCCAAGTATGATGGATATTCATCATGTCCTCTCGTAACTGGCTATGGTACTTGTATGATTGCAGAGTTTGATTATGACGGAAATCCAGCAGAATCATTTCCTTTTGACCAGGCTCAAGAAAGGTTCAGCATGTACATGTTGAAAGCTTACGCACTTCCACGACTTTATTGGCATGGAATGCTTAGAGGTCGAGCTTAATTTTTCAAATAAAAAAGCCCCACAATGTGGGGCTTTTTCTTATTCTCAATTTTAATTATTAATTAGAAAGCGAAAGAAAGTTTTCCACTCACGATACTGGTATCAAACACGTTCTCGTATTGTGCAGCAAGGTGTATGAACAACAGGTCTACTTCAACCCCAGCAAAGTATTGAAGACTAGAGCCATCAGTGGTTTGAGATTGTGAAGTTGTGAATGAAGTGTTGAAGATCTGAGCACTACCAGAAGCTTTCAAAGTTGTATCTCTGGATACAAAACCAACACCAGCATAAGGTTCAACGATCATCAGATTAGCACTGGCCAGAAGAGTAAAACCCATGGTCGAGTTATCAAGACTAACTTCTGTCGCCACGGCACTGACAGTGTCATTATAGCTGATATCAGTTGTTCCGTAATGACCTCTGATAGCAAGATCAACAACTGGGATTGGAAGCAAACTTGAAAACGTCCACTTCACACCGAGTGAGTAATTACTAATGGTCAGGTCTCCAAGATCTTGTTCTGGAAGAAGAATCAATTCTGCAGTGATTCCGTAAGGTACGCTGACAGCACCCATCAGACCTGCGTTGAGAAGCTTGTCGATTGGATCTGAATCTGTTGGATCCTCCCGCTTTGTAATCTCTCCAATCTTTGGAGCATCAGTCATCGAGGCTACAATTCCAACTTCGAATCCAAATATAGCTCCAAGAGAAGAAGCTGGGGTCAAAGGTCGGTGAACAAAGTTAGCTGAGAATTCCTTGGAGATATTTTCCAAGTCTGTAGAAGTGATGTTGGTAAAGCCCGGTGTACCGGCAAATACATTTGTCGTCATGAGAAGCGACAATAGGCAAATGAGTTTTTTCATTAGTCCATCCTTGGTTTATTGAGCTTAAGAAATGCTCAAGGTTCATTATACTACTGTAAAAGAATGTGTACAAATTGACTGAGGTTGGTGGCTCTACAGCAATCTACAGAATCCCATAGGTTCATAGCGAGCGGGAGGAATCCCTGCTATTTCTGATCCAAAATCGAGAATGGACCATTGACCAGATTGTTGTCCGGGACCTACATGAATAAAGTTGAATTTCAGATCATCTTTTTGAATCAATGCTCCTAAATACCATTTATCAATATCATCCCATCTCATGGTGGCCAGTTTGAAATCAGAACCAGTGAAAACTTGGATGTGTCCTCCAATTTGAAGCTCAAAAGATTTGATGTATGAACCAGAAGGGTTTTCCTTAAAGGACTTCATACGAAGGCTGATACTCTCTCCCGAACTTAAGTCGTAATTGCACTCAATGATTGAAGCAAAACTTGTGAGGGGAATGAGAATAGCGATGAGGAATATTTTTTTCATTTTAATAGCTTAGAAAGGGGTTTAGAAGCCGTCAAATAAGGCCGTTGTAATTATCTAACAGGTTGAATTTACTTAAGAATTTTAATCTCCACGACCATCAAGCTGCTATGGGGGCGCATTCTACTAATGAAAGGTTGAGTGAAGATGACGAATATCATCTTATTGGTGCCGATAGGGATTAAAATAAAGTTGAAGAGAATTCTGGGAGTTTGAAGAAAATGAAAAAATCAACTGACCCTAAATCTGTCTTGATTGTAGATGATGATCCAATCGCCAGACAAAACTTTACTCAAATTTGTAATGACTTGAACTTATTTAAAAACATCATTGAAGCCAATGATGGAAAAGTTGCTTCCCAAAAAATTGCCAACCAAGATTTTGATTTAATAATTCTAGATCTCAAGATGCCGAGAAAAACAGGAATAGAAGTCATTAGAGATGCTCTTCATAGAAAACCAGCACTCGCTAACAGATTTCTAATTATTTCTGGAAACGTTGAACCTGCAACCTTACAAATAATCTTAAGTAAGAAAGTGACAAATATTATTGTGAAGCCATTCAACCATGATGATATTGAATCAAAGATTCGCGCTATGGTCAG
>JBFEVX010000209.1:0-2126 GCA_041546685.1 Bacteriovoracaceae bacterium
ATGATTAAACGATAGAGCCATCGAGGCATTTTATTCAAAAGAGTGATCACACATTTCATCTGCCATGGAAAAATATACAAGTTTTTCCTTTTATCAATAGCAGATTTGATGAGACGAGCTCCTTTCTCTGCAGGCATGATAAATGGCATTGGATGTTTGTTTTGCTGGGTCAATGGTGTATCAATGAATCCAGGACAAATACATGTACTAGCGACATTGAATTGCTTGAGATCAATCGCCCAAGTTTCCATCATCTTCTCTACAGCAGCCTTAGAAGCACAGTAAAACGATGCTCCAGGAAGTCCTACGAAGGCTGCAACTGAAGCGATACCGACGATCTGTCCACTTCTTTTAGGAATCATGATTTTCAAAGCAGGACCAAAGGTATTGAGGACACCCTGAACATTGGTCTGAATCACATCTGATCCCCCGTCGAAGTCAGGGATATCACTTTTCTCACCGACACTTCTTCCCGCGTTGGCAACAATGACATCGAGACCTTCTTTGGAAAAGTCATTTATAGCGTTTTCCATTCCGGCCTTATCTTGAACATCAAGTTCATAGGTTACAAGAGAGGGATACTTTTCTTTAGCTCCGTCTGGAAGTTTTGAAAGATTTCTCCCTGTGACGGCAACACGACATCCTTCTTCAAGATATAGTCTGGCAAGATCAAAACCGATTCCGGTCGTTCCACCTGTAATAAAGATACTTCTAGCCACAACAGCCTCCACTTTTTCGTTCTAAACGAGGAAGGATTTCCCGCTTCATCAGAGCTACAAACAACAACAGGACGAATACTCCAGTTAGAACATTCAGGATCATACTTGAATGTTCATGCTCATGAGTGATCTTGAAATCCAATGGCAAGTTCAGGGTCTGATACAACCAATCGACACCGAACGAAAAGGCCAGTGCAGTGACTGATATTGCAATGATATTAATAATGACAGCTTTCTTGCCCATGTACTTTTGAAGTACCAGAAGATTTGAAATGTTTGTCGCTGGTCCCACCATCAACATGATCAAGGCAGTTCCAGGGGAAAGTCCTTTCAGGATCAATGAAGCGGCAATTGGCGTTGATGCTGAAGCACAGATGTACACTGGCACTCCGATCAAAATAAAAGCAATTCTGGCGGTGAATCCATCAAACTGGGAAAAGATGTCAGCAGGAACAAAGACATCAACTAGAGCACCAACCAAGATACCAAATGTCAGCCAAAGTGCGATATCTTCCAGAAGATCAACATAGGCATATTTGATGGCCTTCAATAATTTATTCTCTTTTTTCTTTTCGCTGCCACAGCTTGTGCTGGCACAACAACTCTTGGTCTCTTCTTCCTTAGGAACGTCGATATCTGTCTTGAAAACAATTTGAAGGATTCCGGCGAAAAAGGCCGAAGCAAAAGCGGCAATCGGGCGAACGATAGTCATCAATGGATCCATCATCCCCCAAGTCACTAGAATGGAATCAACTCCACTTTCAGGTGTTGCAATAAGAAATCCAGAAGTGGCACCATTACTGGCGCCATTCTTTTTCAATGTAACCGCTGCTGGAATAACAGAGCATGAACATAGTGGAAGAGGAACGCCAATCAGAGAAGCTTTCACAACTCCAGTAAACTTATTCCCACCGAACCATTTCTTGATGGTATCCACTGAGACGTACTGGTGAATCAGACCAGCAAAGAACAGCCCAAACAAAAGGTAAGGAGCTGAGAGAGTGAGAAATTTCCAAAGTGCGTGTATAAATTCCATAACCCCCCTACTTTAATTCGCTGTTTGCTACGGGTCAAACCCCCAGAGTCGAAAAAATCACTACTTGAGGGTCTCTGATTGGCCAAAGTTCATCTATTTTGCTGCGGCGCTATTCGGGCTATCCTCCTGAATCTTTTTGAAAATGCTGCTTAAATTTGTTGACGATAATAAAGAGAGAATCTATATTCTAGAACACTTTCGAAATGCGGGGGCGTAGTTGAGTTGGTTACAATACCGGCCTGTCACGCCGGGGGTCGCGAGTTCGAGTCTCGTCGCTCCCGCCATTTTGATTTACGAAAAAAAGCTGTCCTTTGTGACAGCTTTTTTTATGCCTTCTTTTTAAATTCCAATATTTAAAATCGTTTTTGTGG
>JBFEVX010000198.1:0-2885 GCA_041546685.1 Bacteriovoracaceae bacterium
AGGATAATGTAGAGTTAATTCATGGACCAGGATGTCCGGTTTGTATTCTTCCTCCCTCTCGCGTCGCTATGCTTTTGGAGCTTCTTGAACGTCGTGATGAAGTTATTGTTGCGACTTATGCCGATATGATGAGAATAAAGACATTAGATGGTCGATCTCTTAAAGATTATTCGCAACGTACTCAAATGGTTTTCTCTGCAATGGATTGTATACAAATGGCAGAGTTACATCCTGAAAAACAGATTGTCTTTGCGGGAATTGGATTTGAAACGACAACACCTCCAACTGCTTTACTCATCCATAATATCATTACCAAAGATATAAAAAATATTTCTGTTTTTTGTAATCACGTACTAACTGCTCCAGCCATCAGTGCAGTTATGACAACTTTGGAAGATAAGATGAAACCGGAAGGTATTATCGGCCCTGGACATGTTTCCATGGTCACTGGTTCTGATTATTATCTTGATCTTGTCAGAGAAATAAACCGACCAATTGCCATTGCAGGTTTTGAGCCATACCAATTGATGAATGCCATAATTTCTCTTGCCAAGATGATCGTTGAAAAACGTTCAGACTTGGTAAATGAATATGACCTGATTGTCAGTCGGGAAGGAAATCTCCCCGCTCAAACTCTGATAAGTTGCTATATGAAGACTGCAGAGAGTTTTGTATGGAGAGGTGTCGGCGAATTACCATTTAGTGCTCTCAATATCAAAGATGAATTCTCTTTTCTTGATGCTGAAAAACGTTTTGAGATGAAAGATATACATCTTGCAGAACATAAAGAGTGTCGTTGCCCATCTATATTGATGGGGAAGGCCAAGCCTCTTGACTGTAAACTCTACGCAAAAGCCTGTACGCCAGATAATCCTCTAGGGACTTGCATGGTCTCGTCAGAAGGAGCATGTAGTGCTTATTTCAATAATGGAGTTGGATTATGACAAAGATAACCAGTACTCATGGTAACGGCGGTCGACTGACACATAAGTTGATTGAAGATGTTTTTAAAAAATATCTTCCTCTTGCATCTTCTTCTGATAATGACAGTTGCTTTTTACCAGAGGGTAAATTAGTTGTAACAACTGACGGTCACGCCATAGATCCTATTATTTTTCCTGGTGGTGATATTGGGAAACTCAGTGTCACCGGTACAATAAACGATCTTCTTGCTAGCGGGGCCAGACCAATTGGACTTTCAGCTTCATTTCTTTTAGACGAAGGATTACCTTTTCAAAAATTGGAGAAAATTCTCCATTCGATGGGAAGAGAAATGCAAGAACACGGGATGCTCTTTTATTCAGGGGATACCAAGGTTGTTCCTGCAAAAGGGGAGCCGGGACTTACTATTTCAACAACAGGCTTTGGATTAAACGAAGGTCAAGTTTTTCACCCTGATAAGCTCGAAGAGGGGATGGATATCATTTGTACTGGTGAGATTGCTGCACATGGAGTCAGTATTCTTGGCCTTAGAAATAAGTTGGCTTTAACAGCTACAATAGAAAGTGATGTGACTTCGCTTTATCCAATGATGAAGGGACTGCTTGATAAGGATTGGGTTTCTTGTTTTCGTGATGCTACAAGAGGAGGTCTCTTAAGTTCACTTTATGAGCTTACTATTGAAAAGCCTTTCTCTGCAGAAATTCAGGAAAGTGAAATTCCGATCAATCCAAAAGTTAATGCCGCTTGTGAAATACTTGGTCTCCAGCCTTTGGAGGTCGCCAATGAGGGAGTTGCTTTGCTTTTTTGCCGTCCAGAATACACATCCTATATTCTAGAGCATCTTCATGGTTATCCAGAGGGGAAAAGCGCAAAAAGAATAGGTTCTCTCGTTCAGAATTCTTCAGCTATCAAAGTACATTTGAAAACAAGAATTGGTGGCTCTAGAGCACTTGCTTGGAGTAATGCTGAAAACCTGCCACGTATTTGCTGAGATGCGTTTTACCTTCACTTCTTGTGAAAGATAACTGCTCCCGTTCTCCCAATATTCTCGTCTTGTGAAGTTCGACAAGATACAAATTTATCATCAAGAAAATTTATAGGGAGGATTCGATGAAAAAAATCATCATGCTAGCCGCACTTTTTATGACAGCTTCAGTTTTCGCTGAGGATGTTAGAGTCATCAGAACAAAATGTTCACTATTTGGAAATTTGAAGATCAAAGTAACTGGACTTGAAGCTTATGGAAAAATTGGTGAGGGTTACCTTAAGGCCAACGTTCCTGTTTTTGATAGCTGTAAAGACACAATGATGGTTTTTAATCAAACCATGGGAAGAGGAATGGCCTCTGTTGATGCTTCTATGAAAAAAGAAATCATCACGAGAAGAGAAAGAAGAAATGACAATGATCGAAAGTTGGATAAGTGGGAGTACAGATGTACTGATTACGAAAGAACAACTTTGACTGTTAATTTTCCAGAATTTGCTGATATGCCTTTCAACAGAGTTGAAGAAAGAGTTGTTCGTTGGGATTACTACTGTAGATAATTTTCCAATAATAGCGCTCAATACTAAAGGCCTCTTTTTTGAGGCCTTTTTTGTAAGTCTATTTTTACAATTGTTCTTCCAGTATTTCATGTTGATAATCTGATGCTCAAACCCCGCTAAATTTAAATTTTGATTCTACTTTTGCTAAACTCTTTCAAGTAATTTCAACGATCTGAAGTAAAATTTATTAATGATCAAAACTCCAAAAAATTCACATAACGATGACTGGTATCAGGCATGTGTCTACGCGGCAAAGGCCGGATTAGTAGGACATCTAATTCCTGCCATGGTTCTAATTTTTTTCTCCAAAGTAGACACAAAAGTACCTTTTTACTTTTGGAGTTATGCCGTTCTTTGTTGGTTCAATGCTCTACTTCATGGATCACTTGGTTTTTTTG
>JBFEVX010000086.1:0-16146 GCA_041546685.1 Bacteriovoracaceae bacterium
GTGTCTGAGTCAGCAGATGTCAATCCTCAAACTGAATTAGCGCAAACCAGAAGAGAAGCAGAAGTTTTAGTTGAAATGAAATGTAAAGAATTGGGAATCCCTGGGTTTCTTCTTCGTCCCCGGTTTATTTTTGGCGAAAGAGATAAATCGACATTGCCGAGTTTGCAAAAGTTATCTCAAAAGTCTTTCAGGTTGGGTAATGAACAGCAAAAATTCTCATTTATAAATGTAGATGATTACGCAAGGATCATAACACATCTGGCTGCAGTCACATCAACTGGTGAATGCGAAGCTTTGAATATAGCTTATGCCGAACCTGCAACACTAGAGACGATTCTTGATCATTTCAATGTCGAAAGGGATAAAACGTCATTCAAAATTCCAGTTGGATTGGTCATGATGATTTGCGGACTATCGAAAAAACTTTTGCCAGTCAAAACGAAATTAGAGTTGGTTGGACAATCACAAGTATTGAATACTGAAAAACTTGGAAACTTGGCCGAAGAGCTATCTGGAAAGTGGAATACGAGCATAAAGCTCAGTGAAGTTGTGAAAGAGTTTATGGGAGTTGGAAGTGCAGTTGAAAACTGAGTGGGTTAAGACTTACAAAGGAAATATATCCGAATCTGAAGTCGGTGGTAAATTTGAAAAGCAAGTTGTCATGGCGAGAGAGGGGCTGCCTGTTCCTGCATTCTTCTGTTTGACGACCAAAGTATTCGAACAATTCAGAAAGAATCTTAAGAATGATATTCATGAAGTCATAAAGAACATTAATTGGGAATCAGATCAGTCAATAAGAAAGGGTAGTGATGATATCCACAAGCTGATCAATACCATAAAGTTTCCGGAAAGTTTCACCAAGCATCTCTATAAAACTTATGATTCTCTTTTTGACGTAGATGATTTAGTAAGTGTCAGATCGTCAATGGTTGCGGAAGAAAAACAATTTAGTGAAGACTCAAAGGATCACGCTTTTGCAGGAATGAGTGAATCTTTTCTTTATGTCAAAAGAGAAAGCTTAATCGACAGAATCAAAGATTGTTTCGCAAGTGGCTATAGTCACCAAGTTTTGATCTACCGTCATTCACACAATATCGATTTTCTTGATTTTTCTGTAGCTGTCGGAGTTCAGAAAATGATTTTTGGAGAGCGATCTTTTGTCATGTTTACTTGTGATCCAAACACATTGGCAAAGAACACATTGATCGTTGCTGGATATGGGATTGGTGAAGGCGTCGTTCAAGAGAGAGTTGAAACCGATCATTACTTTGTTTTTCGAAAAGATAATGGAATTCAAAAGAAAGTCGTCGACAAGAAAAGTAAGCTGACTTTTGACAACTTGAAAGGCGAGGGTCTTGTTGAAAGTAATGTTGAGGAAAAACTGGTTTCAGAATCTGTTCTTAATGAAGAGCAACTACTGAAGTTGAGTGAGATCGGCCAGAAAATTGAGAAGATTTTCAAAGCACCTCAGGATATTGAAGGATGTTTTAATGCAAGGGGAGAACTCTTTATTCTTCAATCTAGACCGGTTCAATTCTCACAAGATAATGTGATCGTTTGGACAAATGCTAACGTAACAGAAAGTTTTCCGGGGACAACGACACCTCTTACATTTTCATTTGCAAAGAACTTTTATCGTACCATTTTTATTGATTGTTATAGAGCTCTAGGAGTTCCAGAGAAAATTATCATGCAGAACATGGATCATCTTGATCATATGGTTGGATTTCTAAAAGGAAAGGTATATTACAATCTGACTTCTTTCTATAGGCTTCACTCATTAAGTCCTTTGTTTCCATTCTTTAAAAAGCAATGGGAAGACATGATGGGATTCTCTGGATCATTTTATATTGATGAAGATCAGACAAGAATTCAAAAATTCTTGAAAGGAATCAAGTTTTTCAGTTACACATCTTATGGATTAGCACTGATTAGCTGGAGATATTTAACCAACCAGCGTGATGTGGAAAGATTTTTGGACTGGTGGGAGGATTTAATTGAAGATTTGAGGGGAAAGGACTTTACTGTAGTTAATCCTTTTGAATCGATGACTCTCTATAGAAAGATTTGGAATGAAGTCGGTGTCAATTGGTGGATTACTCTTCTCAATGATACACATCTTCCAACTGCTTATCATGTGACGGAATTTCTTTTTAAAAAGTGGAAACTCGATGACGATCCTTCGCTTCTTTCTAACCTCCTCTGTGGGGAAGAATCTCTTAAAAGTGTAGAGATTATGTATAACGGTGTGAGACTTAGTGAAATGGTGAAGGCCAATACTGATCTTCTGGCCGTTTTCAATGAATGTGAGCCGGACGAAATATATGAAAGAGTAAAAGAGGATGATCGTTTCAGTTCATTTAGACATAAGCTTGAGCACCATTTGCACTATTATGGAGACAGAGGTCTGCAAGAGCTTAAAATGGAGCAGGAGAATATCAGAGACAACCCTGTCACATTGGTGAAGATGATCAAAAATTATCTGAATCAGGATATTTCTGTTGAGAAGATCATTTCAGAAGAAAGAGCGAGAAGGAAAGAAGGGGACAAGGCGCTGGCAAAGAGACTCCGATTCTCACCACTTAAGAGATTGATTTTGAAATTTCAACTCTGGCGACTTCGAGGTTTTATCAGTAATAGAGAAAATACTAGATATTGTCGAAGTGAGCTTTTTGGTCTGTCAAAAAACATTTTTACCGGAATCGCTTCCCATTTTGTTCAAGTGGGAATTCTTGAGAAGAAGGAAGATGTTTTCTTTCTCTCTGTGGAAGAAATATTCGGAATTGTTGAAGGTGCTTCCTTGAATGACGATATCAAATCCCTGATCAAGCTTAGACAAGAAGAATTTGAAGAAAATAAAAAAGTGGATCTGCCGATGGATATTACAACCAACGGAGCTCTTTTTATGAATTCTCTAGCTGTCGATCCAGATGTCGAAGATGGAGACCTTCGTGGTCTTGGCTCTTGTCCAGGTATTGTGAGAGGTCGGGCAAGAGTGGTTATTGATCCTAATGAGGTCGATAAGATGGGTAATGATGAGATCCTTATCGCCAAAGAAACTGATCCCGGCTGGTTGTTTTTGATGCTGGCTTCTAAAGGTATGGTCGTTGAAAGAGGCTCAATGCTTTCTCATACTGCGATTACGGGAAGGAAATTTGGTATTCCGACGATTGTTTCTGTTCCAGGGGTTACTAGACGTATTAAGGATGGTGATTATTTGGAAATTGACGGCGGTAGGGGAACAATTACTGTTTTGGAGGAGAGTCCATGATCAAGCTCTGGAATTTCTGCAAGGATATTTATAATCCTGGAGTTCATCTCTATTTTGCTGTTAATTGGTACTTCGCTCTTTATGGTGCCGTCGCGATCAATCACCAGTCTGAATATATGCTTTCGCTCTCTCCAGTGAAAATGATTTTGTCCATTTTTTTGATTCTCTTTTACCTGCGAGTTGTCGATGAAATCAAGGACTTTGAATATGATAAGAAGTTCAATCCGGATAGGCCCTTGGTAAAAGGTTCTGTTACTAAAAAAGATCTTGTTATTTATTTGATTGGATCAGTGATCCTTACATTCATACTCAATTTGCATTTAGGTGTGAGTGTTCTCTTTTTTCTTATGTTGGAGTTTATATACGGATATTTCTTGGTTCTTATAGAAAAGGGCAATTCAATCATCAGAAATAATATGATGATTAATCTCTTTTTCACTTATCCCGTCAATATCCTTGTCTCTGTATATATCTTTTTGGTCTTTGCTGTTGAACAGCGAATGTATTTTTCAAAGAAAATTGGTTGGAATCGTATTGATACATTCATATTAATATCTTTCGCCGCATGTTTTCTATATTATGAATTTGCCAGAAAAATCTCATGGCCTTCTAAGGCGGAAGAAGGTCAACGTTTGTATTCAAAAGTTCTTGGATTTGGAACTTCAGTGATATTTGCAATTGGGACAGGAGTCTGTGCACTCGTATTTTTGATGCTGTCATTGAATCATTGGGCACCGCTGTTGTTGATCCTCCCTCTTGGTCTCGGTCTCTTCAGGCTGATCAAGGAGAAGGATAGTCCTGAAAAAAGTCGTCTCCCTTTAACGCTTTCAGGAAGCTTATTCCTCGGTACATTCTATGGGATTATTATTGTATTGAGTCTACTAGATTTTTATATGGGCTTTGACTTTCACCGGGCGATCGGGCCTTAAGGTAATTCTAAAATCGGGTTTGATTGCAGCTGCGTCTTCAAATTCAAGATCAAAATTTTGATAAAGTAAGGCCACTCCAACGAACATCTCAAAAGTTCCAAAGTGATTTCCAAGACAAGTTCTAGGCCCTTTTCCAAAAGGGAGATAGACGTACTCGTTAATCTTTCCAATATTTTCTTTTGAAAATCTCTCAGGTCTAAATTCTTCAGGAGCATCCCAGTAGCGTGGATTATGATGTGTGAAATAGGGATTGATTTGAATTCGATCTCCTTTCTTAATGGGGTGACCGAGTAGGGTGTCGTCCTGAGTTGCGACTCTACCCATGATCCAGAATGGGGGATAAATTCTAAGAGCTTCTTGAATCACCATATGAAGGTATTCGAGGTTTTCAACTGTCTGAAGGTCCAAATACTTTTTCGTTACATGGGATGATACTTCACTTTTAACTTTTTCTTTGGCCTCAGGGTGTGTTTCAAGCAAAGTGAAGAGCCAGCAAAGAGCTGTTGCTGTCGTTTCATGTCCTGCAATCATCAACGAGATAACATGATCTCTAAGATCTTGATCAGTGAATTCCACATCAGATTCCAAAAGAGCATGAATAAAGTTTTTATCTGGTTGTTTTACTTCTTCCAGTTTGCTTTTTAGAACCAGTTCATCAACGATTGCTTCAAGATTACCAAGTGATCGATTAAATTCTTCATCTTGTTTTTTCTTTGAACTGCCAAAACGAGGAATAATATGAATGATTCGATCCTCGGTGATATCGAGAAGGGTTCGAAGTTCATTGTAAACGGTTTCAGTATGTTCATCGAAATCTGCGTTGAAGAGTGATCTCATCAAGACATTTAGTGTGAATTTGGTCATTTCCGGTGCCAGATCAAACCATTCTTTATCGTAATTGTTTTCTTTCCAGCGTTTGATGAGATTGGTTGCACAATCACTCATGAATTCCAGATAGTGAGGATATTGTCTCTTCGAGAAAAAAGGTTGAATGACCCTCCTGCTTTGTTGCCAGAATTTTCCTTCGCTTGTGAGAAGACCTCTCCCTCCGATATCCTTTAAAAACTTTGCCCCTCTTACCATTTTGGAATACTTGGCTTGACCAGTGTGTAGAACATGCTTGATTCCATCGGGATCCAGCATGAGATAGATGTCACTTCTCAAGTAGCGGAAGTGGACAAAATCACCCTGATTTAACATGGCATTTTGGAGGAATGTGAATCGATCCTTCATCATTTGAAGCATGTGCCCGGTGGCAAATCCAATAACTGGATCAAGAGGAGGTGTTTTTGGCCCGTTCGATTCTTCCATATTTCAATATGATATTATAAATGAACAACGAGATATACATGGAAGTTCTAGTATGAGCAGCAAAAAGAAGACCATGCCGGACGGTCTTTTCAAAATCCTGAGATTCTTTTTTATTTATTATGCATTGATACTCTCAGTAGTTTGTCTGATATTGTTCGTTGGTGGAATTAAGTCAGGTTGTTACTTCGTCTCTTTCTTAGCTATTGTACTGATCTATATTGCACCACCATTAACTCACAGATTGATGTCTTCTCTTTATCCAATCAGGCAGGGAGCGACTACCGTTTTGCCTGATAAGTATAATCCTTGGATTAATTCTTTCAGACTTCAAAAGATCTATATGGTTGCTCCATGGCTGGAAAGTTTACTCTTTCTTGTTCCTGGACTTTATAATCATTGGCTCCGTTTGTGGGGATCAAAAGTCGGGAAGAGGGTTTATATTCTTCCAGGTGTTGAGATTGTCGATCGTGGGAACGTCGAAATAGGAGATAACGTATTTATTGGGAATAAAACTTATATTTCTCCACATGTGGCCCAACAAAAAAATGACAAGATGTTCGTTTATGTGAAGAACGTAAAGATTGGAGCCAATTCATTTATTGGTGCTTTCTCTATGCTTGGACCAGGGACAAACATACCTGAAGACTCCAAGGTTCCTGGAGGATCTGTTTATACTTTTAATAAGAGTGAGCCTGATCAACAAAGAATGGGCTAGCCAACTTTTTTCTTTTTTATGAGTTCTTGTACTTCATTGGCATTCAGTCGACGCTGTCCATATATTGGAGTTCCAATAACTGCTTTTTCTTTAAAGTAAAGTCTGGAAATCAAACCTCTTGAAACGCGAAGCATTTCCTGTTCATGTCTCAATATATTCATCAGCATGACAGCATAGGCCTTGGGTTGTTTGTGATAAAAATTTTGTATAGATTCAAAAGTGATGGAGAGAAGCTGAGAGTCTGAATGAGATCTTACCAGATGATCATGATGAGATTCATTTGAAAAAAGATTTTCACCAAAGAAGTCTTTTGAAGTCAGTTCGAGAAAACATAATTTTTCCCCCTCGAATAGGTGATACTGCTCGAGAGAACCCTCAAGAACGATATAAAGTTTTTCAATCAAATCATCTGGGCTTACCACCAGTTGACCCGCTTCAAAGAATTCGATTTGCCCATTCTCTGTGAATGCATCAATTTCTTTGTCATATAGGCCGCGAAAAAGTGGACAAGACCCCAAGATACTACCAATAGACATTCAGGGATTATCAAAGAGGTCAGAGATCGAAACAAGGGCCACTTCAAGTCTTTGAATTCAGGAAGTGATTTGTTGAGTAAAAAAACTTTGTTTTAAGCAAATATGCCAATAAAAAGCCGGTCTGCAATGAAGCAGCACCGGCATAAATTTTCTATTTTTTACCGTCGAAGGCATTCCATTTGTCAGAGACAAGGAATTTGATGAACTCAGTCGAATTGGTCAAATCAGACCAGGCCCAAGTTTTGATGTGCGAAGGCATGGAATAGTTTTTGTTAAGAGCGATTCTTCCATGACAGGCACTCAAAACAAATTGATATAAATTCGAGTGAGCATTTTTGAATATGTCATAAGGAACTCTTTGTGAGTCGTAATCATAGAAGGCTGACTTGTTTCCGTGGCTTGACCACATGATTAAACTTGTATCGCTGCTATTAACTGCCTCTTCAAGGTGTGCAACTTTAGATTTGACGTTCATCATGACTCTGAAGCCTTTGTCTGAAAGGTAGTTCATGATCTTCCACATTTCAGTGTATTCAGTTTTAGTCATTTGTTCGTCTTTCTTCCCAATGGCCAGAAGGATGTACAAATCCCCTGCAGGATAAGCAGACTTGTTCTTTTTCCCGCCCATGAATTCAACTTGAATCATCTCTTCAGGATAATCGTTGGAGATCTGATCCAGCTTGTCCATGAATTGTTGAATTTGTTGTGACGTTGGATTTTTAGTGGATTGTTCGATGATCCATTCGTTTGCGTTGGCATTCAATTGAAGTGCCAAAAAAACCGTGGCAATCAAGACTTTGATTGTGTTCATTTTTCCCCCTGGTGTGTTCTCCGCGTGTGTCACACTATCAAATAGAGGATATTTTTCAGTAAAATTCACCGTTAGTGTAAAAATTCCAGATTTAGGAAAGGAGGCGAGTTGCGTTTTCTTTCAGTATCTTGCTGAGTTGTTCTTCTGTAAGAGCTTTTTCTTCATATAAACGTAGGACTCTTTTAAGAGTGACTTCGATATTGTTGCCAACCAAAGGCCAATCGCTTCCAAAAAGAATTTTTTCTGTGGGGATTTTACTGAGTGCCGAATAAATGACTTCAGTATCCTGCCAGGAAATATCAACATAGACATTAGGATATTTAGTGGCAAATTCCATTGCGACTTCAGGTTCTTTGTAATTCATATGGGCGAGAATGAAGTTGAGTTCAGGATACTTTGAAAAGTATGGTTCAACTTCTCTGGCATGTGAAAACTCCGGACATCGATGAATAGGTTTCATATGGAAACATCCAGTATGGAGAATTACAGGCATCCTATGCTCACGTGCCTTTTCAAGCATCGGCTCATAGAATTCATCATTCGCACGCATTCCATCAGCTGCATGATGGATCTTGAGACCGTAAGCTCCCTTCTCAATTAACTCGTCAATCTTATTCGCTGGTTCTTCTTCAGTTGAAACATTAATAAAGGGGATGAATTTTTCTGGGTACTTCTGACAAAGATCAAGGATGAATTCATTCGAAATCAGGGGAGGATGAGCGATAAGTACTGCCTTTGTTACATTCAACCTCTCCATCTCTTTAAGAAGGTCAGTGACACTGGATTCGATGATGATCGAATAGAAAGTCACCAAAGCGACATACTTATCATTCACTTTGTTTAAAAATCCGGGGAGTTTCTTTCCAATTCCGAGTACTCCCTGGGCCATACTTTGTGCCTTATGGGCCATAGGAAGAAGTTTTTTAAGCTTGGAAAAATCCATATCGTCCTTGATTGGTAGATCTGGGTAGGCCTCCTTCAATTTGCCCAAAAGGTCGTTGAAAGCCGGGTAAACGTGGACGTGAAAGTCGATAACTTCATGTTTTTCCATGGTTTGATGATCCAACTCCAGGGACTCTCAGTCAATGATTTCCCCAATTAAACCTCTGAAAGTATTACACATGTGATGCATTGTGTCATTGTTGATGATATGAACTCTGTATGAAAAAAGCACTACTAGGGCTAATGCTTCTGTCCACATCCGTGATGGCAGGCGAGGCCGACCACTACACTTATCGATTGGATCCTTTGAGCGATATGTCTTCTGTCATTAACCAAAGGGCGAATGAATTCCTTCAAACCTCTATTGAGCATGCTAATGAAAAAGGTGGCTGTGATGAGAGTGCACTCTATACAGAGATGAGAAAGTACTTTGCTAATCACTCCACTGGGAAGCTGGTCAAGTTCGCTCTTCATGACAATTTGGTAGAGCGAAGACAAATCAATCTTAAAAAATCAATCTATGGAGATTGGAAAATACTTAATGGTTACCTGATGGGTAAACCTTCAGCTGCAGAGTCTCCTCTGGCCCTCACTCCCATGATCAGAATTGGTGATGAAGTGGTAGGAACAGATAAGCTCGAGCATATGTTTGGTATGGGGTTCAAGTATTTCACTTGGCACCACCTAAAAGGAAAAGGTCTCAAGAAAGTTCTCAAGCGCGGAGTCGTTTTTGAAAAGACTTCTCTCGGGGGGAACATCCTTGCCACTGGTGTTTTCGCTTATGCTGATCTTTCAGCAAATTTCAATGGAATGAGATTTTGGAATCACGTGCTTCAAAAAAGAGACGATGTAATGGGGCAAAACATCGGACCTTATGTTCAATGTAATGAGGGAAGGTTTGAAGCAGTCAAAGACAATCCAATTGATTTCACCAAGTATGTCGACAAGTCGATGGATGAGTCTGTGAACTGTTCAAAATTTGCAACGAAATCCGGAGTTAGAAAAGTTAGAAGATCACTGGAAAGACTTTCCAAAGAGTACGATGTTGATTTCAAATGTCCAATGAGCATGGAAGATCTTCAAAGTATGTACAACAAATACGACGTTACTATAAAAGGTGATAAAAAGAAGAGATCCATCTCTCATTACATCTTGAATAATGATGGCTATGACGATGTTTCTTACTTTAATGAGTTCTAAATTTTTCCTTAATTTTGAATTCTGATTTCAGGGGTTTCTCATTATCGGAAAAATAATTTTGAAACCCTATCATTTCGCTATCCTGCCGACGTGAGCACCTTTTAAATCAGGTGCTTGGGGCATCTCTTCTACAAAAAATGTTGAGCGAATATGCTAAAATCACCATTAGGTTCCACCTGGTAATTTAACTCAGGAGGGTCATATGATGCTTACCAGTTTGCTAAGGGAATATCTCAACCCTTCACCCATGGTAAGGGTGAGCGACATTTTTTGGATTCCACATTCGCGTGTTGGTTTTCATGCGATTGAGCTGGATGAGAGAACGCTTTTTTTAAAAGGAAAAAACTTCGTCGACAAAATCAGGAAGAATGTGAAGTTTTTGAAGTCTCTCAAATTGAAAAATCCAACAGGATTTCACAATGTCTACAGGCTGATTCAGTCCTGGAATGACTACTCGATGACGGGAGTTCCAAGAGCGTATAATGCGATAGAGATGAATTTTCTATCACGGGTTGAAGATCGATTCTTCAGATCGGTTCTTTATGATGACATTTTCAGAGGAAAGTTCAGAAAGAGAAATCTGAGAGTTCACTTCAGTATGACAAAGATTCCAGTCACGCTGGTTTTTGAAAGTCGTGTTGAATCTTTTGACATTCATCTCAATTGTATTTCATCAAATAGTATTCTTTTTGAAATACCAGAAATGATCAAAGAGAAAATTGATTCTTGTAGACTAATGGAGGTACATCTTTCTACAGGGATGCTTTTTGAATGTCACAAGGAAGAGATTTCTAAACAGTTTTACGATTTAAAAATGGAGCGCTCAGAGGAAGAAATGAGAAAAGAGAGGCTTACTGGATACGTAATAGATCGCAGTAAAATCTCTTATCATAAAAATACTTTTGAGGAATTAAGGTGGGGGGCACACGGATCATGTTATATGTGTATTCCATTTGATGCCCTTAAGGACTCTTGTCTGAATCGTACAGCTGACTTCGACAAACTCTTTAAAAAATGCCTGGAACATTTCAATAATGACATCAATGTGATGGTGGAGAGGGCCTCGTAAGAGGTCCTTCTTTGTTATTTCAATAACCTAGGCGGGATGCTTAAGTTTTTTGCTCGGATATCCGAAATAGAGTCACTAAACTCTATAAAGGTGTGAGTATGAAAACAGTGATTTTATCGTCATTGATGATTTTTTCCATTAAAGCGAATGCTTATGAAACGCTATTGACTGAAACCAGGTTCGACACTCTTACAATTCGAGGTGAAGAATACTGGGAGTTTGATGATGATCGACCTGGTTCTCCATATGCACAGAATAGAATTATTTGGAGTTATAACTCTGCTCCACCAAACGCAAAGAAGTGTGCCCAAATTGCATATAAAAAGTTAACAGGTTGGCTAAAAAATCAGGACTCACCAGTTTTCAAAGTTATGAAAGCCTATCAAAAAGCTGGAGGAGTTGGTGGAATTTATCTTTGGGTGAATGATTACACCAAAGCACCCAAGCAATCTCTTCAACCAAGAAAGTCACAAGTCTGGATTTGGGAAAATAGTCTCTATAAGTTCGAATCCACCCTCATGCCAGATGGGACTTGCCATACTCCAACTGAAAAGCAAATCGTAAATTATCTCAATGCTAAAATTGTCGCTAAAGGGATGGAGAGGGTTAATCCAGGTCAACAGCTCTCTTCTGATCACAGTACGTCAATTGGTGAAGTTGTCGTCAACGACTCTTCCAGAGGAGGCTTTTGGGCCGGTGTGAAAAGGTTCTTCTCATTTGGCAGTGATGATTCAAGTTCATCAAGTGGTGGAAGTGGATCGGCTCAGTGAGATATCTTTTCACCTTCTTAATTGTCACTAACGTTTGGGCATCAGCTTATGAAGAATGTGTCTTCGAAGCTGAGCTCAAATTCGAAGAAAAAGAAAAACAGCAAGTCATCTTGAAAAAGCTCATTAATGAACAAGGACATTTTCATGACTGCAAAAGATTTCTTGGTTCTCAGCGTGTCGTCATCAAAAACTATGGAGAGTTTCCTGGAGCTACCCAATTCAAGCTCAAATACTCAAGCTACAGTGGAATGGGTCCCAATGGTCCAGTTTCCAGCTCTTCATGGCAGATAGTCAAAGAGGCCAAGTAATTTTCAAGTCATGAAGAGAAAGTTTCAACATAATTTATTATTGAATGAATCTGGTGCATCTCAAATCGAGACCATTATTGAGGGGACGATCGTTTTATCTGGAATTTCAAGTCTCATCTACTTTGGTATCTACAAATTTCAATGGTTCAAATGGAAGCATGTAGGATATACTTTAGGAATATTGTTCATTGTATATCTGCTCCTGATAGGGTGGTATTACTTCTTTTTGAGAGAGAAAACTGAAGATGACGGAAATCGAACAGATCATAGAAAAACAGATTGAAGCCTATAACAGCAAAAATATCGAAGAGTTTTGTAATTGTTATGCCGATGACATTATCTTGGCCGTAAAAGGGGATGTGAAGTTGGAAGGTCTCGAGAATCTTCGAGAGTATTATTCCAAACTTTTTCAAAGCTCTCCAAATCTGACAGCAACAATTCTTGAAAGAACAGTTCTTCAAAATCATGTTATCGATATCGAAAGAGTTTCTGGTCGCTTGAATTCTGCTCAACCAACAACTGTGACGGCTAAGTACACCGTTCGTGACAATCAAATTTCGCGAGTGGATTTCATGGATTACAAAGAAGAGTAATCGCTAGTTGATGCTTGGTTATCAGCACAATGGAAGGCCGGACCGCCAATCACTCGAAGAGAGTTGTACATTAATTTTGCCCATTTGATACAGGACTCTTTCTTTGGAGCTTGTTCACAACCTACAATAGCAGTACTTAAAAAGAGTTGGTCACACTCTTTACGGTTGAGACCATTTGTCGATGGTTCATGGTGATAACAAAGATCATGAACTACACAGGCCTTGAAAAAGAATTCTTTGTGTCCACCTGTTGGTCCAGAACAACCATTTACAAACTGAAGATCTCCCAGATTATTGACGTACTCACAAGTCCGAACGGGAAGCTTTAATCCGGATTTTGGACATTTGTATGATTTGAACATCTCTCCATCTACAGATTGGCAAAAGTCGTTGAGCTGGTCGGCATGGGCATTGAATGTAAAAATCAGCAGAGTTGTAATCAAAAGTTTCATCATAAAAATCTTACTCAAATTCTGCAGTCGACTCAAATGAAATAGGTGAGACTGAAAAAATGAATGTCGCAAATTGTACAAATTGGGAGCAAAATAATGAATTTAGTTTGTAGAGTGAGACCATTTTCAATTCATCTTTGATTATAACAGACTTAAGTAGCTTCAATTGCTATGGATTTATAGTACTTGCTTGTTATCTCGATACGGGATACAGTGTGAACATCTTAGCTTTCTTATAGCTCATTTTGGGAAATCCGCCTGACTTATAATTAATCAAAAGATTTAAATTTATTTTTGGACCATAAGTCCAAAGGTTCAGTTGTTTTTCTATATGGGAAAATCATGCTTTAAATTTGCGCTCATTGGCGCAAGAGGGGCGAGCTACGCTCTTTTATATCACTATGTCGAATGCCTCTGAATGGTAGCCGATTTTAATTACCTTGGAGGTAAAAATGAACTCAAAATTGTATGTAGGAAATCTTTCTTATGAAATTGAAAATGCTGATCTAGAAAACCTATTTTCAGCCAGTGGGACGGTTCTTACTGTCAACATTGTAAAAGACAGAGAAACTGGTCGTGCCAAAGGTTTTGGCTTTGTTGAAATGACAAATACTGATGAAGCCAATATGGCGATTCAAAATTTGAATGAGACGCAATTTATGGGGAGAAACATCAAAGTTAATATGGCTTTGGATAATAAAAATCCTCGTCCAACCAACAATAGAAGATACTGATTGCATCAAGGGCCTCCATGAGAGGCCTTTTTTTCTTAAGGAGAAAAGAATATGGCCAAACCTAGGCTGACATCGACAAAACGACAAAGAGAACAAGCAAAAAGAGAAAAGAAAGAAGAAAAGCTTGCTAGAAAAAAAGCAAGAGAACTCGAAAAAGAAGAGCTCTCGCAAATTGATAATGAGGGACTATTGATTGAATCGACCGACTATGGAGTTGTTGAAGTCATTTAAAAATCTAATAAAGAAGTCTTAACTTTTTGGTTTATTATTTTATAAACTTGTCGATTAAACCTTTCACCTTCGAATCTTTCAAGGTGAAGCTCCATATCCCATAACTGCTGCCAGGAATTTCGTCTATAGCAGTTAGCCTTTTTGCCTTGAGTAGATTTGTTGACATATCAACAGGTAGGAAACCCACATACTGAGAATGTTCAAGAATATGGCCTACTAATGAAGGGGAACTGAACTCCCCAACGATCTCCGGTGTGAGATCATATTTATCCAAGAAATTGTCGACTTGTTTCCTAAGAACAGAGTCATTTATGTAGGTGATCATTTTGACGTTATTCAAGCTTTCTGGAAATGTTTTTTTAATTCTTGTTGCTGTCTTTGGATTGGCGTAACAGGAAATTTTACTACTTCTTATTTCTTTTACAATGATGTTTGGTGAACGTCTGTTATAGGGCAAATCACAAAGTACAACATCAATATCTTTATTCATCAGTTTATCGAGTAATTCGTCCATAGTTCCTGATGTAACTTGTAGTCTAATTCTTTGAATGACCATGACGGGCTTTAAAAAGTTGAATGTGTGGGAAAGAGAAACCGAATTTGCAACTCCTACACGAATGAAGGTGATTGGGTGACTACTTCCTGACTTCACTGTTTGCAACATCTCTTCTGATTTTTGAAAGATGTCTTTTGCATAGTTGTAAACTTGCTCACCTGTTTCATTTAGAATCAGTTTTCTTCCTTCTCTTATAAATAGCTTCTTCCCAAAATCATCTTCAAGCTGTTTGAGTTGGTGACTCATCGCTGGTTGAGTCATATTGAGCTTCTTTGCAGCTGCTGTAATAGTACCTTGGTCAACTATAGTCAGAAAGTAATAGAGGTGATTGAAGTTTATTTTGAACATGGATTACCTGTCTTTTGTCATGTTGTTGTTAAGTTGGGCAATGGTTTCAACGAGTTGGGGTGTATGCAAAAATCATTATGCATTGCTGTTTATTTATACATTATCTTTATATGTATTTACACCCTAACATGTATTTAGAAGCAAAAAATTACCGAGGGGGTTATATGTTTGTTTTATTATTATTGTTGGTTCCAGGGGTTATCTTTGCCGCCACATGTATCAGTTCTTCCATGTTTATTGGTCGTTGTGTCAGTAGTGTGGCAAAAAGTTCGACCTTGATTGATTTGCCAAAAATCATAATTTTAGACGAGAAGAGTTTGGACTCTTTCAAAGATGTCGTCTCGAACTGTGATGCTTTTAGATTTGTTACTTACGCTTGTCAAAGGGCCTAGGCCTATGAAATTTGAGAATGGCTGAAATTATTACTTGTTCTAAGTTAGGCAGAAGATAGGCTTCGCGTCCTTGTGGAGCATTATGTTGTATACTGCTCAATGTAGTGCTCTAATCAAAGTCAAATGAGAAGGAATCTAAGATGAGAGTCACAGTAGCTGGAGCGACTGGCTTCATAGGAAAAAATCTTTTACAAAAACTAGATTCAAAGTTTACTCTTCGAGGTCTTAGTCGATCTAGAAGAGAAAATGAGAATAGTATTGAATGGGTCAGTGCGGACTTGTTTTCTTATCAAAGTATTTTACATGCTTTAGAAGATACAGATGTTGCTATTTACTTGGTTCATTCGATGTTGCCTTCTTCCAGATTGTTCCAGGGAAGTTTTGAAGACACTGATCTAATCCTTGCTGATAATTTCGCCAGGGCCTGTAAAAGAAATCAAGTGAAGCAAATTATATATCTTGGTGGCCTTGAACCAGTGAAGAGCTCAAGTAAGCACCTTTCAAGTCGTAAAGAAGTAGAAGACGTCTTCAAGTCAACAGGTATTCCAACTACTGTTTTACGAGCAGGGATGGTTGTAGGAGATGAGGGATCATCTTTTGAGATTTTGAAGAATTTGGTTTTAAATCTGCCGGTCATGGTACTGCCATCTTGGACGAAGACTCCGACGCAAACCATTTATATTGACGATCTTTTACGTGTCATTGAACACAGTATTAACACACCTGAAATGATGAATAAGACTATTAATGTAGTGAATGGAGAAAACATCAATTACAAGAAATTGATAGAGGAGGCCTCCGCTTATTTCGGGGGGCCGAAAGTTCTACTTCCGGTTCCTGTTAATTACACTTCATTTTCCAAATTATGGGTAAAGGTTTTTGGTCAAGCCGATTATGAGTTGGTTTCTCCTCTCATTGACAGTCTTGTTTGTGATCTGTCATACCCAAGCATTCCAAAAGAAATTGAAGGCCTCATAA
>JBFEVX010000056.1:0-23361 GCA_041546685.1 Bacteriovoracaceae bacterium
GAATACCGTGCCGGTAACTATTCCAATATAATTGCTCAACCAGATAAAAATTATGAAAACTGGCTAAGAAATGAAATGACTTTGAAGCCTGTTACAGAAATTTTGCCAGCGTTACATAAGAATATTCTTTTCTTTCATGGTGAGTATGACCATCAAACACCTGCATTTCAACTCAAAGCTCTTCAGTTATTAAATACATTGAAATGGAAGAATGAACATATCAAGTTTACATACTTGAAAAATATTGGGCATGTTTTGAATGATCAGAAAACTTTGGTTGAATTCAACTATACGCCGGCTTCCAAAAAAACACTAAAGAGATTAGTCGAAGAAGTTCAAGTAATGGTTAAATCCATCCACGGTCACGATAATCTTTAAGGGCCTCTTCAATTGTCTTTGGTAGATCCCAGGCATATGAATAGTCGAGTTTTTCGCAGGATTTTTCATTACAACAGACCCAGGCCGGTTGGCTGATCTCTCCAATCTTATCTGGTGTTAGAGGCAATGAGAGAGGGATAATTCTTCTCAGTACATCCAAAAAATGGGCAAGAAAACTTACCATGAACATCGGCATGGAAAGATTCAAAACAAACCTTTTTCCTAATGCATTTTTAATTGTGTTAACAATCTCTGAGTAACTTACTGTTTGAGTGTGGGCAGCAAAGAAAACTTCAGCATGACTCTCTGGTGACTTGTGTTCTACTGCCTTTACGATTACGCCAACCAAATCGTGCACACATACAAATGAATAGCGATTTTTCATCCCATTCATTCCAGCAACAAGAACCAGTCCAGATTTCACCATTTTGAAAACTTCAAGGATGGCAGGGTCACGGGGGCCGATTACCATTGGAGGACGGATGATGGTTTTGTCCCAGGACAAAGGAGCCAAGTGGTTGAGGGAAATTTCAGCATAGCGCTTGGATTTACCATAATGACTCACTGGTCTTGGGTCATGATGTTCTTTCTTTTTATTATCTACATCTGCTGGGCCGGAAGCCGCTTGCGAAGAGATGAGGACGAATTTTAAACTTGTTGGATATTTTTTTTTCAGATCTTCTATCAGTTTTTCAGTTGCTCTCGTGTTGACAGAATAAAAGTCTGACCAGTCAAAGCTATGAACGATCCCTGCAGTGTGAATCACTGCATCTAGATCAGAAGGAAGTGTTTGAATCCATTCGTGATCTTTTCTCTCATCAAGTGAGCCTTGAATCATGGTTCCAGGAACGTTGAATTCGGCAAACTTATTAGGGTTTCTGGCCAGAGCAAAAACTTCATGACCAGCTTCTGAGAGCCTTTCACACAAATGTGAGCCAACAAAACCAGTAGCACCTGTGACAAGAATCTTCATAATTATTGAAGACCTTTCTCAAAAATTCTATAGGACTTGTAAGGAACTCCACCCATGGCAAGGATCGGCTTGTTCATTTCAAGATTATCTTCAAGTACCCAACTCATTTCACATTCTTCAATACCAGAGTTGAAGGCGTTTTCCCAACAACGATGATAGAGCACAGTTTCAATACCCATCTTTCGAAATTTTTGCTTGGTTCCAAGAGTGATTACTCTCATCCTCTTGATACCTTTCTTTCCAAAGAGAAGTTTGAAAATACCGGTTGGAAGAAGTTTTCCATCAGGTATTTTTTTGAAGACTTGATTGTAATCGGGAAGAGCAACAATGAATCCAGCCGGTTCACCACCAACTTCTGCAATGATGATCAAGCGAGGATCAACGATCTGTTTCATGTCTTTTGCGGTGTGAGCGAACTCTTCAGGAGTCATCGGAACAAATCCCCAGTTCTTTTCCCAGGCATCATTGTAGATGTCTTGAAGAATCTTGATGTCTCTTTCCCAATGTTTGGTTGAAATTTGTCTATATGTGATTTTTTTTGACTTCTCTACACGTTCAGCAATGCGAACGATTTTTTCAGGCATCCCTTTCGCCATTTCGAACTGGTAGGCGAGAAGGTCTTTGGCCTTGTCGTATTTCATATCTTCAAAAAAGTGGAGATAGTATTTTGGATTGTAAGTCATCATCAGTTGTGGAGGATCATCGTAACCTTTCACTAGAAGCCCACATTCGTAGTTTGTTGATGGATTTACTGGACCTACGACTTTGTCTTTACCCTTACTTTTGAGCCAAGTTTCCACTTGGTTAATGAGGGCGATAGCAACTTCATCATTTTGGATACATTCAAAGAAGCCAAAGAAGCCTGTCTTGTCGTTGTGGTATTCGTTATAGGCCTTGTTATCAACTCCCATGATTCGACCAGCGACTTCACCATTTTGCTCAGCAATCCAGCATTTGACTTCGCCTGTTTGATAAAAAGGATGATTCTTCTGATCGAGCATCTCAAGAAGTGCTAGCTTTAATTGAGGTACCCAAGTAGGGTCGTTTTTATAGATTTTCCAAGGAAGGAAAGCAAATTCCTTCACCTCTTTCTTATTTGAAAGATCAACTTCTCTGAGTTTGATGGCCATATTCGAACCTTTGACTAGTGCATAATAGATGGAATTTCCATCTCTTTCTTAGCACGTTTGAAGACATCTAGTACATATTCGAGGTCTTCTTTTTTGTGGCTCGCCATGTAGCTGGTTCTGATAAGGGCTTCACCCTTTGGAACAGCTGGAGTGATTACTGGAGTGGCAAATACACCGTGCTCCATCAAGTAATTTGTTACTTGCATCGCTTTAAGGTCATCTCCAATGAAGATTGGAATGATTGGAGTTTTTGACTCGTAAGTATAGAAACCGATTTCTTTAAATCCTTCTCTCATGAATCTGACATTTTCCCAGAGGTTTTCGTGGATGCTGCCATCTTTTTCGATGACATCGAGACAAGCAGAAACAGTTGCAACAGCTGATGGTGGCATTGAAGCCGAGAACATGAAACTTCTAGCGCAATGCTTGACGTAGTCCATGTTTTCTTTGGTTCCTGAAATCACACCACCAATAGAAGCGAATGATTTTGAGAATGTTCCCATATTGAAATCAACTTGATCGGTCAGACCAAAGTGATCCATGGTTCCACGTCCTCTGTTCCCCATAACTCCAATTCCATGAGCGTCGTCTACGTAAACATAGGCGTCGTACTTCTTGGCCAGTTCAATGACTTTTGGAAGGTCAAGGATATCTCCAGTCATGGAGAAAACACCGTCAGCGACGATGATGGTTCTTTGGAAACGTGAACAGTTTGCCTCAAGTTGTTCTTCAAGAGACTCCATGTCGTTGTGTTTGAATTTGAAAGTTGTTCCAAACGCCAATCTTGAAGCGTCGAGAATGGAAGCGTGATTTTCAGAGTCGAAAAGCATGCAATCTTTTGGACCGCAGATGGCCGAAAGAGTTCCAAGATTGGTTTGCATACCAGTGGAGAACACGATCGCTTGCTCGTGACCAAGGTAAGCCGCGAGTTTTTCTTCAAGTTCTTCGTGAAGGTTGAGGTTACCGTTTAGAAAACGTGAACCAGTACAACCAGTTCCATATTTTTCAATTGCTTTGATTGCTGCTTCTTGAACCTGTGGGTGGTGTGTAAGCCCCAAGTAGTTATTGGAACCAATCATCACTTGCTTCTTACCTTTGATGGTCACTGTAGAGCCGTCAGAGGCCTCAATTGCCCTAAAGAAAGGGTAGAGGTTGTGCTTTCTAAGCATGTCTGCTTTTTGGATGATCTTGCTTCCAGCGTAGGACTTTCTCATAGCTAACTATCCGATTTTACAAGGTTCATTTATTTTGCGGTGTAGAATACACTACTTTTCTTGATATGAGTAGTCAATTATTGACTCTCATCAAATTAGAGGAAAGCTTACAGGAATAAATTTATTTTTTTGTTCCGAGATTGAACTTCTTTTTGACCTCTTCGGCACGAGCTTCAGAGTTGATATGTTTGAATAGTTCTTCTTCGAGATCTTTGGATAAGTTCTCAAAGGCAATACCCAAGCGGGTTAAGCCTGTTTCCTTACCGAGAGCATCCTTATCAGGGAAGATTCCTTTTACGACGCATAGTGGAATTTCGAATTTTTTTCCATTCACCATCAAGTCGCAACTCTCAAAGCGTTTTTCTTTAGGGTAATCTTCTTCTTTGCCTTCTGGGCAAGTTACAGAGGTTCCACCCGCGGAAATATCGTGGGCATTGAAAACCACGTTATTCATTTTAAATTGAATCTTAACTAGCTGCGAGGCCATCAGTCTAAAGTTCGTTCGCTGCTGTGATTTATAAACATCGAGAGTGAATTGAATCTTATATTCTTTGGCGGCAGAGTCGAACATCAGGTGACACATGGTGAAGTAGTGAAAGCGATCGACTCGAAACTTGACGAGGACGTCTTTATCAATCAATGAAGAGCCAGTTAGTTTAGAAAGAAGTGAGCCTTTTTGTCTCAGGTAGAAGGCCTTTTCTTCTTTAGAAAATTTGGAGAGCTCAAACTCTTCAGAGTTCTCTTCTTTTCCTTTCAGCCACAGTACGATGTCATCTTTTTCTTCCTGTTTGGTATAGGCTTCAAGGACTCCGACAACTTCGAGTTTTGGCACCGTAGTGAAGTAGTGTTTTTTGTTATGGTCTTTATCGCTCACGTTCTGATTTCCATTATTTCCACTACTTATGATACTCCAAAGTCGGATTCATCCAAATAAGAATTTCTTTGTTTGACCAGATTTGGTGCAGTTAGGTGACTTCTTTTGTCATAGAGGCTACACTGCCTGCATCTTTATATGATATAAAATAAAATATATTTAGAGGATTTCATGTACAAAAATGCCACCCCGAAGACAATTCATCTCAAAGATTACCAAAGACCAGATTACACCATTACCGATGTTCATCTGACTTTTGACCTTCACGTTAATGAAACCAAAGTCATCAATGTCATGAAAGTTGTTCATCAAGGTGAAGCAGCAGCTCCTTTGGTATTAAATGGAGAACACCAGAAGCTTCTAGAAGTGAAGGTCGACGGGCAAGTTGTTACTGATTATGAACTTACTGATGAAACACTGACGCTCAAAGATGTGCCAAGCCAATTTGAGTTGACTATCACCAGTGAGATCAACCCTGAAGCGAATAAGGCCCTCGATGGACTCTATCGTTCTGGTGGTATTTACTGTACTCAAAATGAGCCAGAGGGATTCAGAAGAATCACTTATTATATCGACCGTCCAGATGTAATGGCGAAGTTCAAAACTAAAATCATTGCAGACAAGGCCACCAATCCAATTCTTCTTTCAAACGGAAACCCGATTGGTAGTGGAGATCTTGATGGTGGGAAGCACTGGATGGAATGGGAGGATCCATTTCCAAAACCTGCTTATTTATATGCACTTGTAGCTGGAGACCTGGGCGAAGTCAGAGATTCATTTACTACTATGAAGGGCAGAGAAATCGATCTTCGTATTTATTGCGACAAAGGAAATGAATCCAAATGTGGCCACGCCATGGAATCACTCAAAAACTCCATGAAGTGGGATGAAGACACATATGGACTTGAGTACGATCTTGATATTTATATGATTGTCGCTGTCGATAGTTTCAATATGGGGGCGATGGAAAACAAAGGGTTGAACGTTTTCAACTCTGCCTATGTTCTTGCCAATCCAAAGACAGCTACAGACCACGACTTTCTAGGAATTGAGTCTGTAATTGGTCACGAGTACTTTCACAACTGGACAGGAAACAGAATTACTTGTCGTGACTGGTTCCAATTGACATTGAAAGAAGGACTAACAGTTTTTAGAGATCAGGAATTCTCTGCTGACATGAACTCTCGTGGGGTCAAAAGAATCGAAAGCGTTCAGCGTTTGAGACAATATCAATTCGTTGAAGATGCAGGTCCTACTTCACATCCAATCAAGCCTGAAAGCTATATGGAGATCAATAACTTTTACACCCTAACTATTTATGAAAAAGGTGCTGAAGTAATTCGAATGATTCATACCATGCTTGGAAAAGATGGATTCAGAAGAGGGATGGACAAATACTTTGAACTCTACGATGGGATGGCCGTTACAACTGAGGACTTTCTGCATGCCATGAGCATCGCCAATAGTAATTACGATCTTGAGCAGTTTAAGCTCTGGTACAAACAGTCGGGAACACCTGAACTGACCTTCCATTATGATTGGAATGAAAAAGATGAAACACTCACTCTCAAAGTGGATCAGAGTTGCCCTCCAACTCCAGGGCAAGATCATAAGAAGCCCTATCATATGCCTCTTGGATTTGGTCTGATTGGCAAAGATGGTAATGACATAAAACTTGAACTTGCAGGTAAGGAAGGTCAGCCACAAATAGAAAATGGAATTCTTCATCTAAAAAAAGACAGCGAGACTTTCGTTTTCAAAAATGTGAAGGAGAATCCTGTACCTAGTATTAACCGTGGTTTCACTTGCCCAGTTAAAATTCATGCTCCATTGAAAGAAGCAGATTTTGCATTCATCATGGGGAATGACTCAGATGAGTTCAACCGCTATGAAGCTGGACAATTAATGGGTGAGAGAATGGTTAACCACCTTCTTCTTGAAAAAAAGAAGGGAAGTTCATTGGCCCTTGATGAACAATATACTGAAGCGTTTGGTAAAATTCTCAAAGATGAAAGTTTGGATCCAAATATTAAGGCCATGATGCTTTCAGTTCCGGCTGAAGGAATTCTTCATCAAGGCCACAATCCTATCGATCATCAAACTATATTTGATGTTCGTGAGTGGATTATTCAAACATTGGCAGATACTTATAAAGAAGATTTCAGAAAAGTTTACGATCAGAATGTTCAAAGTGGAGAATTCAAACTCGATCCTCATTCGATTGGGCAAAGAAATCTCAAAAATACGGCCCTTCGCTATTTGGCGATGACAGGAGAGGTTGGTCATGATCTGGTTTATGAGCAACAAGTTGCGGCCACCAATATGACTGATGAGATCTCAGCACTTTCACTTCTCTGTCGTTATGAGAACAAATTTAGAAATGAGGCCATCAGAAATTTCTACGACAAATGGAACCATGAAACACTAGTGATGCAGAAATGGCTTGGTGTTCAAGCATCTTCAACTTTGGATGACACTTTCGATCGCGTTCAGGCACTTGAAAAAGATCCAATTTATGATGGAACAGTTCCAAATCTTTTCAGAAGCTTGATGGGGGCCTTTGCCAGAAATTACATTCAATTCCATCATGAATCAGGAAGAGGTTATAAGCTGATTGCTGACAAGGTGATCTGGCTCGACAAACTAAATCCTCAGATTGCTGCCGGGCTTTCTGGTGTGTTCAAGGATTATAAGAAGCTTCTTCAGTCGAGAAAAGATTTGATGAAAGTTGAGCTTGAAAGAATCAAGGAAACAGATGGAATCTCGAAGAATACTTACGAGATCGTTTCCAAGATCATTGGCTAGGTCTTGAATCAATAATACAGGAAAAAAGCGGAAGCACAATCCGAGGTGCGCCTTGTGTCAAATGGCTTTCGTCTTTATAAAGGGGTGAGTGAAAACCATAACCCCGGAGGTGCAACTCGTTGAGTGAGTCCACACAAAACAACATTCTTAGTGAAACTGAACTTTCATTTTTGAAGGAGCAAGAGCAGTTTCTTGAACAGATTCTTGAGTCGGTTAAAAGCTTTCCCAAAGAGGATCGTATCAATTTATCCGATATCAAAAAAACCATTGAATCGTTGAAAGAAGAGATCAAGTCGGCCAAAGAGGACGATCTTGGAGGTCTTTTTTATCAATTGAACATTCAGCAGACTCTTGCAGAAAAATTTTCCAAGCCTGTTGAACTACCTGATGTTTCTGCGCCTTACTTTGGTTATATGCAACTTGAAGAGCGAGGCAAAAAGAAACATGTATTTCTAGGTCACACTGGCTTCATTGATGCCAAAAATGGTCATCGAATTGTGGACTGGAAGAAGGCCCCAATATCCTCCGTTTTTTATAATTATGATGAAGGAGAGGATTACGAGCTTGAGCTTCCCAATGAAACACGCGAAGGAAAAATTCTAACTCATGCGATTTTGACTGTGGAGAGAGGAAAGCTCATCCGGGTCGATCGAAGTGGTAAATCTTATGCCAACGCTGGCGAAGGTTGGTTCAACCTCCTCGAAGAGGATGTTAAACTCGAAGGTGGAGAAGGGAGTGCCACTCGTGAAATTCCCATGGGGACTGGAAAAACGTCATTTAAAAGCGCTGAAGTTCTGGGCCTACTTGATAAAGAACAGTATGGTCTCCTTCATAAGAACCTGCATGGGCCACTTTTGGTCATTGGTGGAGCCGGCTCTGGTAAAACGACTGTCGCTCTACACAGGATTGCCAGTCTCTGCGCCAAGAGAAAATTCTATCCCAATCAGGTCATGGTCGTTGTTCCTCACAAAGGTTTGATTCGACTGTCCAAGATCCTTTTGGCCAAGATCGGACTTCAAAAAGTTCGTGTTCGTGAAGGTAGCGAGTTCTTCGAGTCTGAGGCCCGTCGCTTGATCGATGAACTTCCTAAAAAAATATGTCAGACAACTCCTCTCGGGGCCAGTTTGATCAAACGTCATGTTTCTTTCATGAGACTTCTAGAAGTTTGGATGAAGGCGTTTGAACAGAAAATCGCCGATAAACTTGAAGAGTTTTCCGACAACGTACCATTGGATGAGAAGTTTCTTTCAATGAAAGGTTCTCCACTCTCAAGGTTGGTGACTATTGAAAGACAAGTCGAGCTGGCTCCAATTCAAAAAATAGAATTTACCAGGCTCAAACAAGAAATGTTCAATGTAAGAGCAGATCTCCTTGAGATTTATACAGACAAGGAACTTCTCTCTTGTATGAAAGAACTTTCAAATGGGATCGTCACTGATGGGATGGTCAAGGATCTCTTCAACCACACTTCATGGCAGATGAAGGATCGTGAAATTGAAGATTTCACCGATAACACTCTGGACGGGCGCTCGATCAATGATGGGACACAATTTGATGTTCAGGGAACGATTGATCAGGAAGACTTTCCTCTCTTATTGAAACTTCTTGAGATGAAAGTCGGAGAAGTCAGTGGAGTCGATGGCTCTCTCAAGAAATATAAGCATGTGGTACTGGATGAGGCACAAGAACTCTCTCCTGTTGAACTCAATATTCTCTCCCATACCATTACTTCTGATGGTAATTTGACAGTGGCAGGGGATGCTGCTCAACAGGTTGATGCAACTATTTCATTCGAGTCATGGGAACAAACTCTTATGCACATGGGGATCAACGACACCGGCGCACATGAACTAAAGATTTCTTATAGGTCTCCTCAAAGCATTATTGATTTCAGTCATGATGTTCTTGGACCATACAGTTCAGGAAATAAGCCTGAATGCACGCGGCAGGGTGCTCCAGTTAAGAAAACCACCATTCAACATCGTGCCCATGGAAGTATGATCATCCAATCTACTTTGGATGAATTGATGAGAAGAGAGCCAAAAGCTTCCATTGCCATTATCTGCAATAAAGAAGAAACAGCAAAGGCCTTCTACGAAGAGCTCAAAGAACTTGGAAAAGTTCGCTACGTTGAAGATAGTGAATTCTCTTTTCAGCCTGGAATAGATGTCACTACCATTGAACAGATACGAGGTTTGGAGTTCGACTACGTGGTTATTCCTGATGCCGACCGAGATAATTATCCAGATGATCCACGTGCGAGAAAGAGATTGCACCTTGCGGCCACCAGGGCCATCCATCAACTATGGGTTCTTTCATCCCGTAATTGGTGCGCATACATTCCTTAGGAGTTTTTATGAATAAATCTGAAATACTAGAGGCCTTGGGCCTGCGTGAGAAAAACCTATCTACATCAACTGGAACAGAGTGGTTGGAAGGTAATGGCGAATGGATAGATTCTTTTTCACCAATTGATGGAGAAGTTATCGCTTCAGTTCAATATACTGATGGCGCAGCTTACGAGCGTATAGTTTCCAATGCATTCGAGGCCAAAGGGATTTGGGCATCAATTCCAGCACCAAAGCGTGGAGAAATTGTCCGCCAGATTGGAAACAAGCTTCGTGAGAAGAAAGAGGCCCTTGGGAGTCTGGTTTCTCTTGAAATGGGAAAATCTCTTCAGGAAGGACTTGGTGAAGTTCAAGAGATGATTGATATCTGTGACTTTGCTGTCGGTCTTTCACGTCAGCTCTACGGTCTCTCCATGCATTCTGAGAGACCACTTCATAGAATGTATGAGCAATGGCATCCGGTTGGACTGGTTGGGATTATTTCTGCCTTCAACTTTCCTGTCGCTGTCTGGTCGTGGAACTCCATGATTGCAGCTGTCTGTGGTGACATGAGTATTTGGAAGCCAAGTGAAAAAACACCACTTACTGGTATTGCTTGTTTCAATATCATGAAAGAAGTCCTCAAAGAGAATACTGTGCCAGAGGGGACATTCAATCTTATTCTAGGTGATGGAAAGGGAATTGGAGAAAAACTCATCAATGATTCGCGAATTCCTTTGATCTCAGCAACCGGTTCTACGCGTATGGGAAAAAGAGTTGGTGAAGTTGTTGGTGCTCGTCTTGGAAAGTCGATCTTAGAACTCGGTGGCAACAATGCCATCATCATTACTCCTGATACCGACTTGGAAATGGCGCTTCCGGCAATTGTTTTTGGTGCGGTTGGAACCGCTGGACAAAGATGTACTTCGACTCGACGTCTTCTTATACATGATACTATGTTCGACAAAGTTAAAGACACGATAGTCAAGGCCTACAGAGGTCTTAAAATTGGATCTCCTTTGGATCAGTCCAACCATGTTGGACCTTTGATCGATAAAGACTCTGTGTCCAATATGCAAAACGCATTATCTTCTCTTCAAAAGGAAGGGGGAGAAATCCTTTATGGTGGTGAGATTTTAGAGGGACCAGGTTTTGAGAGTGGATGTTATGTTCGTCCTGCTGTCTGTGTTGGAACCAACGACATGAACATCATTCAGGAAGAAACTTTTGCTCCAATTCTCTATTTGATCAAATGGTCAGGTGAAGTCAGTGATGCTATTGCTCTTCAAAATGACGTTAAACAAGGTCTTTCTTCTGCGATCTTTACCAATAACCTACGTGAAGCGGAACTCTTTTTATCCCAGGCCGGATCGGACTGTGGGATTGCCAATGTAAATATCGGTACTAGCGGTGCTGAAATTGGTGGTGCCTTTGGTGGCGAGAAAGAAACTGGTGGCGGTCGAGAGTCAGGCTCTGATGCTTGGAAGGCGTATATGAGAAGGCAGACCAACACCATCAATTATGGAAAAGATCTGCCTTTAGCTCAAGGGATCGTATTTGACCTAGGTTGATGATTTCATACTTAAGCGGTGGAGGCTTTCTCTAAGAGTTGAAATCTTCCCAAAGATATCTTCCATCGCTTTAAGATGTGTTGAGCATCCACAGCTGCCGTGATGGCCTTCAGGATTATTTTTCATTTCTTGTTTGATCATCAGTTCAATCAACAAACTCATACTTTGAAGAGGATTATTGAGTTCGTGGCTGATTTGTCCTGCTAGTTCAGCAATCGTCTCAAAATCTCCCCGGTTACTATGCTCTTTTGGAACTCGTTGATCGAGTGAAACCAAAGTGGTCATATTGACGATTTCTTTGACATTTCCATTGTCACACAAGGAAAAGGCACGACCTCTGGTTTTCACCCAGCGGTATTTATCATTTGAGCCGCGGAGGCGGTAATCAAACTCTTGCCAATATGTTCTGGGATCTACACCGTTTTGCTCGATAAAATTCATTCCTCTTTGATTCTCTTCATTGATCCGATCAACATCTTCCGGGTGAATCAAAGACCAGACAAATTCCACTCCGCCTTTTGTGATTTCATCTTGTGTGTACCCCAAAATCTTTTCTACTTCTTTACTGATGTATGAGTAGTGTCCAGTTTGAATGTCATATACTCCCATCATGACAGGGGCGTGATCGAGATATTTTGAAATATCAATTGGTGCTTTCATAATAAATATCCTTTTAAATAGGAGACACTATCCTGTGACACAAGTCAACATTTCAGGGCGAAACTGATGTAAATCATGCTTTATTAGAGAATTTTTGAAAATGGTTTTAAATGACGAGTAATCTATTGAAAGCTAAATTGAAAACGACCTGCAACGAAGTTCGCTACAGGCCATTAACGCTTTTAAACACGGGCAGTGGAGAGGAGTGTCATGGCCCCTAGAATCATGGACCCAACTGACATGATTTCCTTTGGCGAGACAATCATGGTCAGAGTAAGACAGGAAAGAAAGGCCACTGCCAGATACTGAGTTTGTTTGTTAGTGTTCTTCATAATGATACCTCTTAACTTGAATTGCGCGGGAAACTACACCCGTCGTTTAAAAGTGAGGAGCCCCTTGTGTAATATTTACTCTCTAGGAGAGTATTAAAATGGGAGATAAAAATGAAAGTTGATGGAAAGGTTATTTGGATTACTGGAGCCAGCAGTGGGATTGGAGAAGCCCTTGCTGTCGAACTTTCAAAGCGTGGCTGCAAACTCATTTTGTCTTCTCGTCGGGAATCTGCACTTATTGAATCCAGGTCAAAATGCTCAGGAGACGAATCCAATATTGCTATTCTTCCACTTGATCTTGAAAAAACTGATGAACTTACCACTAAGGCAAAAGCAGCTGAAAAATTATTTGGTCGAATTGATATTCTGATCAATAACGGAGGAATCTCTCAGCGTTCACTTGTCATGGAAACAGATCTGGATGTCTATTCGAGATTGATGACAATCAATTATCTTGGAGCAGTGGCCCTCTCAAAGTCTGTATTACCTGGGCAAATCGAACGAGGTTATGGTCTTCACGTCGCTATTACTTCATTGGTTGGAAAATTTGGAACTCCACTAAGATCTGGATACTCTGCTTCTAAGCATGCCCTTCATGGCTTTTATGATTCCATGCGAGCTGAGCTTCACGATAAGGGGATTGAGGCCATGTTGGTCTGTCCTGGGTTTATCAAAACCAATGTCTCAGTGAATGCTTTTGTTGGGGATGGATCATCACAAGGAACGATGGATTCTGCTCAGGAAAATGGAATGGAGGCCTCAGTATTTGCTCGCAAAATGATTGCAGCGATGGAAGCCGGTAAAGAAGAAATATGTATTGGTGGTAAGGAAAAGATTGGTGTTCTGATCAAGCGATTTTTCCCAAGTCTGTTTTCTTCGATGATCAAAAAAGCCCAGGTGACCTGAGCTTTATTTTATGGAATCCATTTTTTGATATCTTCGTCGTATTTGATTTCACCAGAACGATATTTCATGATCTTTCTCGATTCTTGTCTAGGGTGCCATGACAAGTGAACTAAAGTTCCAAAATTGTCATTTAACTCCATGGCCGAAATGACAAATCCCTCCTTAAGTTTTGGAATGATCACTGGATTGTTGGTGGCATTATGACGACTGTAGAGTCTTGTAAAACCTTCTGCTGTAGCAAGCTCCATGATCTTTCTCATCATCAAGGTATAAAGGCCCTTTCTTCTAAAATTTTCCAGAACTGCAGAGTTACACATGTAAAAATCCAGATGTGAAGTTTGAAAACCAAAACTCCAACCTGCAAATTCATTATCAACAAACGCAGCGACCGCAAGCTGGACAGAGTTCTTATTTCTCTCCCTCAGGGTCTTGATTTTATCGTTTCCTTCCTCATCGAGAATGTCTTGAATATGAAAATCTTGATTTTCAGCGAATACATTATTGCTATGTAATTCGAGGTAAGGTCCGAGTTCTTTAAATGTCATTTCCTTTATTTCGATCATGGATTTACCAATTAAAAAGGCTCCCGAAAGAGCCATGTTTTTAGTTGAGGATGGTTTTGCCTTCTGATTTAAGGTCTTTGACGGCCTGGCAGATTCTCTCTGTCATGGCATCTTCGGCCTTCTTCATCCAAGCGCGTGGGTCGTACTGCTTTTTGTTTCCGACTTCACCTTCAATTTTCAACATTTCATCGTAATGCTTGAACATGTGGTCAACCACTGGTCTAGAGTAGGCATATTGTGTGTCTGTATCAATATTCATTTTGATGACACCGTACCCGAGTGTTTCGTGGATTTCTGAAAGCTCAGATCCTGAACCACCATGAAAAACCAACATATGCTTTGCTTCAGGGCCAAGTTCAGAAGTAGTGGCATCTTGTCCATTCTTTAGAATTTCTGGTCTGAGCTTGACGTTACCTGGCTTGTAAACTCCGTGAACATTTCCAAAAGTTGCCGCATACATATAACGTCCGATTGGACGAAGTTCTTTTGCTACCTGAACCATTTCTTCTGGAGTCGTATAGAGCTTGTCTGCTGGAAGAGCTTCGTTGTTCACACCATCTTCCTCGCCACCAACTACACCAGTTTCAATTTCAAGGATGATATTTGATTTAGCACATCTTGTAAGAAGCTCTTTTGATACTTTAAGATTCTCTTCAAGAGGGAGCTCTGAACCATCATACATATGTGAGTTAAAAAGTGGTTTCTCTCCTCTGGCAACTCTTTTTTCAGATTCTTCAATCAGAGGAATCATGAAACTTTCGACATATTGTGGGTGACAATGGTCCGTGTGAAGGGCGATACAAACATTATATCTTTCAGCAACTAGGTGAACGTGTTGAGCAAGGGAGATGGCACCAAGGGCCATATCATTTACACCTGAACCAGAAGCAAATTTTCCTCCACCTGTAGAAACTTGAATGATCCCATCTGATTTCATATCGGCAAAGGCCTTGATGGCGGCATTGGCGGTTGAAGTTGAGGTGACGTTGATCGCTGGAAAAGCATAGTTTTCCTTGGCGGCTTTATCTAGCATTTGGCAGTACTGCTCATACGTCGCTACTGGCATGGAAACTCCTTGATATGTTGCTTCATTTGATGAATGTCAAAATCGGCGAAAGCATAGCAAAAGTCGAGGTGTGCTGACACCTTGCCGTGCATGGTTTCAGAGGGTTTGCTAAGCGTCAATGATCGAGTTCAGGTTTACAAGTGCCTACAATCTGGCTACCTTAGGGGCCTTGAAAAAATAAATAAAATTTCAAAAGAATCAGGATATTAGGATGTCTAAAAATCCAAAGGGCCAAAAAATGTTACAAAAAGTCGAACAGAAGTATTCGTGGAAAAAAACGGATAAAGATACTTTCAAACAGTGGTACTCACTGATGAGTCTGGGAAGAATGGTGGATAACAGGGCACCAAACTACCTCAAGCAGGCCATCGGTTGGTCTTATCATGCACCTTATGCCGGTCATGATGCCATTCAGTTGGCAATTGGACAGATCTTTACTTTGAATGAAGATCATCTTTTCCCTTACTACCGTGATATGTTGACTTGTCTTTCTGCAGGTCTGACAGCTGAAGAATTGATTCTTAACGGAATTTCTAAAGCTACAGATGGTGCTTCTGGTGGTCGTCACATGTCCAATCACTTTGCCAAGCCAGAGTGGAATATTCATAACGTTTCTTCTTGTACAGGTAACCACACTCTTCACGCTGTAGGTGTTGGTCGTGCCATCAAAAGATATAAAGGCAAAGGTGTCTCCATTTCTTCACAAGGTGAGTCTTCAGTCTCTGAAGGTTACTGTTATGAAGCGATTAACGGGGCATCAAAAGAAAAATTACCTGTGATCTTCGTCTTTCAAGACAATGGATATGGAATTTCAGTTCCTAAATGTGATCAAACTGCAAACGAGTTTGTTGCAGATAACTTTTCAGGATTCAAGAACCTTCGAATCATCCACTGTGACGGGAAAGATGTACTTGATTCAATGAATGCAATGGCCGAAGCCAGAAAGCATGCAATTGAAGCAGAAGAGCCTGTGATCGTTCATGCTGAATGTGTTCGTATGGGATCGCACTCAAACTCTGACAAGCACGAGCTTTATCGTTCTCCAGAAGAGATTGCTGATGCGGTAGCTCAAGATCCTCTTAAAAAATTCAGAGAAGAACTTGTTAAAAATAAGATTCTTACAGAGAAAGAACTCGATCAAATAGACGAAGACAATAAGAAGGCCCTTCTTGAAGCTCATTCATCGGCGATGAAAGCTCCAAACCCTGATCCAGATAGCATTTTTGACTTTGTCATTCCACCTGCACACGAGTGTACAAAATATCCTGACGGAACTCATAACGAAAGTGGTGAGCCGATGAAGTTTATCGATGCCTTGAATGGAACATTGAAGGAAGAGTTTCGGCATAACCCTGATACCTATATTTGGGGACAGGATATGGCGAACAAGGATAAAGGTGGGATTTTCAACGTTTCCAAAGGTATGCAGGCCGAGTTTGGAATTGAAAGAGTTTTCAATGCTCCAATTGCAGAAGATTTCATCGTAGGAACGGCTAACGGCTTTTCTCGGTATGATAAGAAAATCAGAGTTGTGGTTGAAGGTGCCGAGTTTGCGGATTACTTCTGGCCGGCCATGGAGCAATTTGTTGAATGTACGCATGACTACTGGAGATCGAATGGGGCCTTTGCTCCAAACGTAACCATCAGACTTGCTTCAGGTGGTTATATTGGTGGTGGTCTTTATCACTCACAAAATATTGAAGGTGCACTATGTACCTTTCCAGGAATCAGAGTTGTTTCACCTGCTTTCGCAGACGATGCTGCCGGACTTCTAAGAACCGCTATGAGAAGTGAAGGACCAACACTTTATCTTGAGCCGAAGTCGCTTTATAACGCCAAACAGGCCATGAGTGTTGTTCCTGAGGGATTCGAAGTTCCTTTTGGGAAATGTCGTGTAAGAAGGGAAGGAACAGACGTTACCATTATTACTTATGGAAACACTGTTCATCATTGTCTTGAAGCTGCAGAAAAAATTGCTGCTGAAGATGGTGCTTCTGTAGAAGTGGTTGATCTTCGTTCACTTAACCCTCTCGATGAAGAAGGAATCTTGGCTTCAGTTGCCAAGACTCATAGATGTCTAGTCGTTCATGAAGACAAGGTATTTGGTGGCTTCGGAGGAGAAGTTGCAGCGATGATTACTGAAAAAGGTTTTGAACTTCTCGATGCTCCTGTCAGAAGAATCGGGTCAACTTTTACACCAGTAGGTTTCAATAGAATCCTTGAAAGAGCTGTTCTCCCGAACACTCAAAAAGTTGTTGATGCCATCAGAGATATGCTTGCCTACTAAAATCAAAGATGCTCGAAATTTAGGACCCAAGTCTGCCGAATGGTTGGCGGACTTGGGAATTCATACGTTGGAGGATCTTGAGTCCAAAGGAGTTGTGGCCTCGTGGAAAGCGCTTCGGCAGTTTCATGAAGGTGCAAATAAGAATATGCTATGGGCAATGCTTGGAGCTGTTATGGATTTGGATTGGCGAGATATTCCAACTGAACTCAAAGAAAGTATAAAAAAAGAGCTCGATTAACGAGCTCTTTTTATTTTCGGGTATATGGCCTAACTTAACCTTTGGTGGTGTGCGTGTAAACTCCATCCCAGTCTGGTGGAGGAGGCATCTTGAGAAAGTTCTCACAAATCTCAAGAACACGTTTGCAAGACTTATCTTTAGGATACTTTTCAACAAGTGGTTTAAGAAGATTGACTCCTCTTTCAAATTCTTGATTCTGATAGGCCTGGAAAGCTTCCATATAGTCTTCAAGACCTTGAGGGTCATCATAGAGACAATGTGCTTTGTCGAGGACTTCCCAGAGGGTCACAGGGATCTCTTTACCTTTCACCCTAACTTTATCCAGAATTCTAAATTTGAATTCTTTCTGTAACTCGGGAGAGATTGAATCTTTCGTGTATTCAGTGATATTCAACTGAACCCCATAGAACTTACAAAGAGCTTCCGCCCTGGCTCCAAGGTTCATGTTGTCCCCAAGTGCTGTATAAGAGAAAATCTTATCTGAACCCATGTTTCCAACTGAACATATACCAGTGTTGAGACCGATACCGTGCTCAAAAAGAGGGAAACCTTGTTCCTTGAAGCGTTCGTTGACTTCAGGCAGGGTATCAATCATTAGAAGTGCAGACTTAACAGCGTGATATGCGTGGTTTTCTACATCAAGGGGAGCTCCCCAGTAGGCGACAATCGCATCACCAATATACTTATCAAGTGTTCCATAATTTTCAAAAAGAATATCTGTCATCACACCCATATATTGGTTGAGACAAGTTGAAAGTTCTTCTGGAGTCAGTTTTTCTGAAATAGAAGTAAAGTCCCTGACGTCTGAGAAGAAAACCGTAATTTCTTTTTTCTCTCCCCCGACCTTAACTTTATCGGGGTTTGCGAGCATCTGGTCAACAATGGCAGGGGCAACGAATCTGGAGAAAGTTCCTTTGATGTATTTCTTCTCTTTTGAGGCCAGGTAAAAGTGGAGAAAGGTTGACCATGAATAACAGGCGACGGGGGAGAATATGGCAAAGAAAAGCTTGATCTCATATCCTTTTGGCAGAAGAACATAGGTGTCAAGGAGAAAGAATCCCACTGCTATCGCATTGACCATAAAAAGATCCAGAATCGCATTTCCAAACATCATTACGATGATAATGATGAGCGTTCCAGAGAGAAGTAAAATCCAAGAATACAGAGTGGAGTCAGCTTCAGGTACATAAAAAAGTCCATCGAGAAGCATGTGGGCCATGTTCATGTGGAAATAAATCCCTGGAAGCATCGGATCGACAGGGGTGTGCCTCAAATCGTGGGCCGCAAATGCGGTTGAACCAACCATAATGATTTTTCCATTCAGCATCTTGTGCATTTCTTTATCATCTGGTTTTGCTTGAAGAATGTTATAGATGCTGACTTCAGGGAAATTAGTTCTAGCACCGAACCAACGAACCTTGGCCTCGCCTTTGTAGTTCAAGGTCAACGTTCCAGACTTCATTTTCAGCTTGTGTTCACCAATGGTCAGCATTTCAAGAACAGGAGAGTCTCCTGTGTAAAGTTGATAGGCCATCAAAGCAAATGAAGGAAAATATAGAGTATCGACGTTTGCCACAACTGGATAATGCCTGAAAATTCCATCTGGATCTTCTTCAACACCAATATGTCCGAGAGCAACTTCTTGAGATGAAATTTCTTCAATAGGGAAGACGTTCTTACCAACCCATTTTTGTTTCAGGTTCATCCCTTGTGCTTGCTTGGTATCCATGATGAAGTTGTAAAGCATGTCAGGAACTTCAGCATAACCATCTTCCTGAAAGTCGGTCAGAGAATAGGGAATGATTACTTTATTTCCTGGGACGGCCTGGAATTCTGCCAGTGACCTTGCCATGACGATATCGGGAGATTCAGCATTACACGCTTTTTCTGGCTCAGAAAAGAAAACGTCGAATGCGATGACTTTTGCACCGAAGTGTTGCATTTTACCAATTACATCTTTCCAAATGGTTCTTGACCACGGCCATCTTCCAATCTGGGTTAATGAGTTGTCATCTATAGAAGCGAGAACAATTCTGTCATCAACTTTTGTCTTATCGAGAGTCATCTTCATTCTGATATCGTAAAAACGATCTTCAAAGAATGAGGTATAGGACATGATTTTCTGGATCTGTGGGTCTTCGATTTCACGCTGGGCGAGCGAAAAGAAAATAGAGACAGCACTGAACATTACAATGATTGCAATACCAGTATACTGGATAATCTTCGAGATCATACTTTTGACTTCCTGTTAAAAAGTATATTTCAGTCTCATCCCCGATACGTGCTTGGTGTATTCACCACTAGTGGTATCGTCGGATGTATTCATTGTGTACTCATATGAAATATCTAGTTTGAAATGTTTGTTGATGTTTTTTGTGAGTTTGATAGAAGGCGCATACGAAATGTCCGCGTTCGGCTTGGAAGTATTGTTGTACTCGTCCACCATGTTGATGTTCATGGCGAGGTTAAGTGTATACATATTGTAGATTCCGGGAATGATGTAATCACACCTGACAAGATATGATTTTGAAGAGTTTGAATCCTGTTCCACTTTAATATCGTCATAAGAAAAGAAAGCGACAAGAATTCTTTGACTAGGAAGAATCGCGACATGATCCATTGTCAGGGAAGTTGTTGTGTTGTTCAGTGTGTTTGTATAGGCTTCATAATTTTTAAACTTTAATTTGATGGTGGTCTCACCTGAATCAAGAAATTTGGATCGCCATCCTAGAGTCCAGGTGGTCGAGCTGGCGTAGTAGCCCATGTCCTTGATGGCATCCTTGTCTCTGGCGTTGTAAGCATAATCATAATCAAGAAGAATAGTCGCAGGATTACCAAAGGCCTTGTGCTCATATTTGGTATGAATGGCGGGGGAAATTTTATAGGCGTCGTTTGAGTAGACTTCAGTAGAGTCTCTGTCCTGGTGATAGGTGAGGCTCCATAGAACTTCAGGAGCAATGACCCATCTTCTTCCTAGGATGAACTTTCTTTGAGCATAGGCCTCTGTTTCAACAATATTACTATCTTTTTGAGTTGCTTGAACTGAAGGGGTATCACTCGAAAAAGTGATGTTATTGTCGTAGCGAAAATCGAGGGCCACATACAAATCCCAAAGATCGGAAGGGATATCTCTTCCATTTTTAAACTTGTTTGGATCAAGTCCGAATTCCCTTTGAATTTCCTCTCTTCTCTTTCGTATGTCTTTTGTAAGAGAACTGTTTTGATCGACATCAATTGCTCTTGATAATTGAGGCAGGACGAATTTTGCCACCATCTCTTCTTGTTTTTCTTTGTCCTCAGGAAAGCGTTTTCTTGCCATAGAGAGAAGAGTTTCACTTATCTGGAAACGAGCGATTTGAGTGGTGTTACTGTCAGCTGCGTTTGAATCAATAATTAGTTGGTAGTATTTTTTAGCTTGTGACCACTCTTCTAAAATTTGACTGATATGAGCGACATAGTAGTAAGAAGTCCAGCGCTTGAAGTTTCTCTTTGCGGATTCATTAAAAACTTTTCTTGCAACTGTCAGGTCATTGGCAGCGTAGAGGGCTTGACCGTATTCATACCATAGGTCTTTGGTTGTATTGCCGTTAGCGATGGACTGCTTGAAAGCTTTTGCAGCTTCATCGTATTCCTGGATTCTGTTATAAGAGATTCCAAGAAGATAGTATTTTGTCCCCATCATCTTCTTGTCACCACGGACTTTTTTCAATGTTTCAATGGCCTGAACATAATCACCGATTTTAAAGTGCTTAAGTGCTTCTGCCATTAACGAGGGCTGAGCAGAAACGCTCGTTACCGAAAAAAGTAGGAAAAACAATATCAGTCTAGACAAGGCCAAATCCTTTTGTCCTTTTGCTCAAAAAAAGGAGCTCCCGATGGGAGCTCCTAGTTCAATGATTTTATATAATTATGACTGATTTTTGTGTAATAGTCACTATTGGGCATTAAAGATAAATCTTACCCGAGTTCGATTGTCGATTATATTCTGCTCCAATGCACTTTCAAAGTCATTGTTGAAATCCATGATGGCCTCGTCTGCCAACTCTTGATACTGCTGATCAGGTGGTGGCATTGGGTTTCCAAACTCATCATAAGCGACGTCACCGCCGGCCGGGTCACAGTCGAAGCAGGTTGAAAGTTCCATTACTGGTTCACTTCCTGGAGGAGGAGGTGGTGGTTCTTCACCATCAACACTTGCCGGATCTCTACTGGCACCGTCGTCGGTAAGAACAGGATCTTGTACGGCGACAAAAGTTCCATCAACAGTCAATTCCATACCGGCCGGCTCAACATATTCACCTGTGGCCACATCGAAACCACCAAATTCCGGAGGTGGAATATAGGTTTCAGTTGTAGGGTCAAAGGCCGAACCTGGTGGCGGCGGAACATAGAGTGCAGTTTCCATATCGACATAACCACCGGCAGCAGGTGCCATTTCACCTGTAATTCTATTCATCATCCCTTCAGGAGGCGGAGCTCCTGCGTCTCCTCCAGTTTCGGCCTTGACTTGAGCATCAACCGCCTTGACGACATTGGCGCCAACAGTTCCTGCGACAACTTGATCAACATTGTTGTCGGTATTGGCCGCCATTTTGGCATCTAGTCCTGGAGGAACAACATTTCTAAATTTCTTTTTCTTATGACCAAGCTTTTTGCCGTTACCACTATCTTTGTTATTGGCCTTGGCTTGAGAGCCATCGTTTTTCTCCATAACTTTGAGCTGGGCAGGGTTGATTTTAACTGGAGTTGTGGCCCTAAGTTGTTTTGGACTGGCTCCTGAGTACTGACCTCTTTTCACCATGACGGCTTGATCAGATGAGACGATTTTTTCAAGAGATCTTTGTGAAACTCTGAAGTTCTTCATCGTATCAGAGAGTTGGGCCATCGCTACCGCACCTTCAAAAGTAACAAGCGCTGTAGAGAAGTTGCTGGGGTTGAAGTTGACTTGGAAGTCGGTACCCCTTACACCCATGGCCGCAGTTTTGGTCTTGATGAAGAGTTTTGATTTATCTTTTCCTTGGATGCCCATATAGTCTTTTGTAACTTTAGACCTGAGCTGACCTTTCATTAGTGTGATGATTCCAGCTTCTTTCTTTGGGAAGGCCGTAATCTTCATTTGAGATTCTGGTCCAAGGTTCATTTGAGACTTGTCAATAAAGAGTAGTTTAACAAAACTTTTAGGGGAAGTTTTGACAACAGTTCCTTCGGATAGCCACATTCCTTTCTTCAGTTCTTTCACATCATTAGCACCGGTCTTGGCCTCAACCTTACCTCGCATAATAATGACTTTCGCCACCTTGTCTGGTGCCGCATACGTAATGCCGGGGATGAGTCCCACCAGCAGTAAAGAAAACAATAGATGTTTGAAAAATGGCATAATCCACCCCTAAAAAGGATTAACGTCCTCTTCTATTCGTCAATTATAAGAGACTTCTTTAAAAGGATTGAATTTGCCAAAATCCTTTTCTAAGTCATTGAATTCAAGAGGTCTATTTTTGGAGTAATTTTTGGCATGCACAGAATTTGGGGCAAGCCGCCCCGTAATTCCAGTAGGTTAATGTATTATCAGGAGGTTAAATGATAGCGAGAAGGTCTTCAGGTGGCCTTCCGATCGCTGCCTTTTTGCCTGCATCTAGAATTGGTCTTTCAAGAAGGACAGGATTTTCAGCGATAACTGACAACCATTCTTTTCTGGAGAGTTCTTTTTCTTTGAGTCCCAGTTCTTTAAAAACTGTTTCTTTCGTTCGAACAACTTCAATTGGTTCTTTTCCAAGTTTTTTGAATAGAGCATCCAATTCATTTTCTTTCAGTCCTTCCTTCAAGTATTCCTTGATGGTTGGGCTTATATTATTTTCTTCAAGTAGCGCCAAGCCTTGTCTTGATTTTGAACATCGTGGGTTGTGGTAATAAAGCATACTTTAACTCCTAAAAAATGGTGATTCCAAGACTGATCATGATGTTGAAAGTTTCAACATCATTGAATGACCTTTGAGAAGAAAGAATATTTGTTTCAGCCGTCTTGCTGGTATCTACGGTA
>JBFEVX010000125.1:0-10752 GCA_041546685.1 Bacteriovoracaceae bacterium
TAACAGAGGATTCAACACCCTCTTCATTGGCCTTCTTGATGATTTTGTCATCAACATCCGTATAGTTATAAGCGAATGTCACATCCAGACCTGTAAACTCCATCCAGTTACGAAGCAGATTGAAAAAAATCGCTCCTCTGAAGTTACCAATGTGCAAAAGATCGTAAACTGTAGGCCCACATAGATAAATCTTCACTTTCCCCTCTTCAAGAGGTTTGAAAGGTTCTTTGGTTTTGGTCAGAGTGTTATAAAGTTGCAAGCTCATGAGGGTTTCCTCGTTTTAATTTATGATAATTTTTGTTAAGTTGTAGTCGATTTAGACACGAATTTGAAAGCCCCTAAGGGCAACAAAAGAACAGGAATGGGCAAGATTTGAAGCGCTGGTCCATGTGAACAAGATACCAGAAAGATGGTGTTTTTCAACCCCTGGGAGAAAAATATATGGCGACTTATGACATTCTTTTCAAAAATATCGACACAGTTCTCCCTACGGGCATTGAGAATTTAACTGTTGGTGTAAAAAACGGAAAAATTAAAAGTCTCAAGGCCTCAATTGATGACAGTGCTGATCAAGTTATCGATGGTACTGGGAAACATTTGATTCCCGGGGTCATCGACAGCCAAGTCCATTTTCGTGAACCAGGTCTCACTCATAAAGAAGATCTTGGGACAGGCTCTCTTGCAGCTGTTTGTGGAGGAGTAACGACTTTTCTAGAGATGCCTAATACAAACCCATCGACAACGACGGCAGAGGCCATTGCTCAAAAGGTTGCTCTAGCAAAATCAAAATCACATACCAATTTCGGATTTTTTATAGGGGCCACAGGTGAAAACCTCGAAGAACTTTTAAAAGCTCCTAATCTTGAAGGATGTTGCGGAATCAAAATTTTTCTTGGAAGTTCAACAGGAGATCTCCTTCTCTACAACGAGGAAAAGCTTCTTGAAATTTTCAAGGCGACCAACTCAGTGATCGCAGTTCATTCTGAAAATGAAGAAATGCTGAGAGAGAACAAGCATATCCAGCAAGATGCTAAAGACGTACATGCCCACTATGAGTGGAGAGATGTAGAAACCGCTTTCTCATCAACGACCAGAATTATTGATATTGCCAAGAAGGCAGGAAGAAAAGTTCACGTCCTTCATATCACCAGCAAAAAAGAAATTGAGTTTTTAGCAAAGAACAAAGAACACTGTACAGTTGAAGTTACTCCTCAACACCTAACTTTGTTCGCACCTGATATCTACGATGAAATCGGAACATATGCTCAAATGAATCCACCTATTAGAACCAAAGAAAATACTGATGCTCTTTGGGTCGGGTTGGAAAATGGAACAATTGATGTGATCGGTTCGGATCATGCTCCTCACACGAAAGAAGAAAAGGATCAAGGTTATCCAAAATCACCAAGTGGAATGCCAGGAGTACAGACAATTCTTCCTGTGATGCTCGATCAGGTGAACAAAGGAAAGCTTTCACTTTCAAAATGTGTTCAACTTCTTTGCGAAACCCCGGCGAAACTCTACGGCCTTGAGACTAAGGGCCGAATCGCCGAAGGCCTTGACGCTGATCTGACAGTTATTGAGCTTTCCAAGTCTTACGAGGTCAAAGATGAGGATATGAAGTCCAAAGTTGGCTGGACTCCATTTCGTGGAAGAACCTTCACTGGGTGGCCTCACATGACCATCATTTCGGGCAAAATCGTGGCAAAAGACGGAAATCTGGTCAATGAAGATTTCAGGGGATCTCCAATCAACTAAGTAGCTGTTTTTACAGATATGAAATAGATAGGCAAGCCCTAGTCAAAGCAACAACATTTTGCAATAAATGCCAAACGACGGTATATATGGAAGTCACAGAAGTAATAGGGCTAAAAAATGCCTTATTTAATCGAACGACAGAACAGACGGATCAATTATGAATATCAAGACTTTGAATAATAACCCAGAAAAGGTCATGAAATGTGAAGTTCAAGATCATACTGGATTGAACGACTTTCAAAAGCTTCCCAACCAACATGGTGTGGCCATTCCTAAAGTAGGAATTGAAAGATTCAGAGTACCATTGAATTTTGAGCACCTTGATGGTTCAGTCATGTCTCACGACGCTGAGGCAAGTCTTTATGCCCACCTTGGAGCTGACAAAACCGGCGTGAACATGAGTCGCTTTGTTAACATCCTTCAAGATGAAGTTGCAAAGTCTCCTGTAAACACAAACTTTTTCAAAAGCCTTCTTAATAGATTGAGACTTGAACTTCGTGACTACGATCATGAAGATCCTATTGCTCACACTTATTTGAAACTCAAATTCAAATACCCACTCAAACAAAAATCACTCAAAAGTGAAAACTGGGGCTGGCAATACTACGCAGTTGAACTCGAAGGTGATTGCGATCCAACTGGTCACATAACAATGAGTATGACCGTAAATTTTGAATACTCTTCAACTTGTCCATGTTCACTTTCAATGGCCAAGCAATATGAAGAAGATTACAGAGAGGGAAGAACGACTGAAGGTAGTGGTATCGCCACTGCTCATAGCCAAAGATCCCTTTGTGTTTGTAAGATCAAATATGATGTCGACGCAGACTTCAGAATCGAAGAACTGGTTGAACTTCTAAGAATCGCTCTTCCAACTGAAACACAGCCAATGGTGAAAAGATTGGACGAACAGGCCTTTGCCATTCTTAATGGTGAGTATCCAATGTTCGTAGAACATGCTTCTAGAAGACTTGCCACCATTCTTGATGAAGAAAGCCGTATTTTGGACTGGGAAGCCAGCGTTGAACACTTTGAGTCACTTCACTCGCACAATGCCGTAGCTTACATCAGAAAAGAAAGAAACTAATTCTTGTCTAGTGGATCTGGTTTGGTAAAACGTTTTCATGAAAACGTTACACCTTATTTTGCTTTCACTTTTAGTATCCTGTTCTACTCCAACGATTAAAGTTGTTCACTACAACATCAAGGAACTTTCGACTGACAAAGTTGATAATAAGAACCATCTCCAAATCAAAAATGCAGCCCTCGTTTTAAAAGATCATTCATTTGATGTTCTTTCATTGAATGAAATTCAATTCGACAGCGCTGGTGTTCCGACTCCTCTTCAAACGAGTAGAGGTGAAAACGTCAAAAAACTTGCAGCTTATTTTGGAGTTCCTGAGTACACTTCGGTTTTTCATCCAGCAAATACAGGAGAGAAGGCCAAGAAGAAGAAAAATGGTTCATACTATACAAATGCAGCCAGCAAGGAAGCTCGCGCACATGCGGATCAGATCAACTTCGGGCTTTTTCCTCATCAGTATTCAACTGGGGCCCTACTCAACTACAAGATAGTAAGTGAAGTTGTAGTCAAAGACATCAAGTGGAAAGACTTCAATCAGTCTTTGGATCTTAACAAATTCAGAACACCTGAAGGAAATAGATTTCCAAAAGACATTAAACTATTCGATAAGAACTTCACCGATGTCGTTGCAGATGTTGATGGACACGAAGTTCACTTTATCTTTCTTCACACTGTTCCGGCCTACCACTTTGGAAACAAGAAATCGCCAAACTACAAACGAAATGCCGATCAATTAAGATTTCTTGAATGGTATCTAACAGGTGCAACTGATATCAATGTCAACCTGCTCTCTCTCAAGCCATTAAGCAGTAAAGATACTTTCATTGCCATGGGAGACTTCAATACTGATATCAACAACCTTGACAATGAAGGCTCCAAAGTTCTTGCTCGTCTTTTTCAAAAGACCAATACTTTCATCAAGACAAGTGAGATGACCTTCACCAACGAAGGGGGAAGCTATTCACCAAAGCCCTTCAGACTGATGCTCGATTACATCATTTCCAGCAAAAATCTCGAACCGGTTGCCGGAGGGATCATACATCCGAACTGGAAAAAGAGAGAAGAACTTGGATGCGATGGCATGCCAAAAATGCTCCCCCCTGCTGATTTATCTTTAGTGAGTTATCTGGATAGAAAGAAAAAACAGGAATGTTGGGTCTTGGTAGACAGAAGGTATCAGATTCTTAAAGAGGCCAGTGATCACTATCCTATTTGGGGACATTTTAAACTAAAGTAATACTTAAAATTGATAACCTAATCTGAAAATTGCACCAAAAGTATTTTGCCCGATATTAATGGTTTCTGCATCCTCGGTGTTATTATCGTATTCAGAGAAAGTATAACGATTGAATCTGATTCCCAATTGATAGACCCAAGGTCCAGAAGTTCTAAACTCATACCCCCCACCAAAAGTAAGTCCGGTTCCTGAGTATGTGACGACCAAATTAGTTGCCGTTCCAAGTTTATGTCCAGAGCTCATGATATAACCTACTGTAAAATAGACACCGGGGAGATCAAAATCATCCAAGAAAACATGAGTACCAAGAAAGATATCAGATAAATTTCCGTCGGCTTCAGCAGGTGTAGAGAGATTTTTGGAGTGAGCAGGTAAGGTGGTTACAGCTGATGCAAAATGGTAATCAAGTCCAACAAATAAAGTGAACTTGCTGGTCATAATGTAATTGAACTCCAGACCATACCCCATATAAGAACCGAACTCTGTTGGATCATACTCACGACCATTCGTTGGCTCTCCAACCTTCAAGTAAGATAGGCTTCCAAGAATCTTGAACGAGTAATCATTTGAGGAACTTTCTTCTTCCTTCTTTTTTTCCTCTTCTTTTTTATTCGAAGAGATCTTATTGCCTTTGTTGTATTTGATTTTTTTCTTGGGTGCTATTCGCTTTCCAACAGCTCCTGGTACCAGTACTTTTACTTTGAAACCCTTATCAACCAGTCCAACACCTTCATAGATAACAGCAAGGGCCACCTTCTTTCCGATCTTTGAAACTTTGGCCTTACCAACCTGAACTCCGGCATCAAAGATTGTGACTATCCCTCCTGGTCCCACTGGCGCCAAGCCTTGTAATCTGAATAGAATTTTTTTCCCTTTAACTTTAGTGATGACATTGGCCTGTGCTGAAGCACAAAACATTAATGAAAGGAATATGATTGCGAGGATCTTACTCATTTGATTCCAATAATCCTTCCTCAAGAGCTTCGGACAACAACTCTTGCCCCCAGCTGGTCAATGAGTGCTCTGACCAGAATAGAAAGCCTGTTGATCTTCTTTGCCACAAATACTGATGAGCGTTTATTTCAAGGAAACCATTTTCTTTAATCAACCTGGAAAACATCGCCATCTTTTCTGAGTCCCAATGATATGGGTGTGGTTTGAACACAAAGACAGAATTTGCATCACCAGACTCCATATAAGTTTTAAGTCTGGACTCATTGTCTTCAGGATCTATAAAGAAAATTTTTCGTTCTGGACCAGTTTTGAAATCGTCTCTATGGACTAGATTGAACTTCATTCCATTCAAGCGAGGATTTTTTGATAGACGTTTCAAGAAAGAGCTTTTTTCGGTAAGGGCCCCTTCTCCAAAAATCATATTCTTACCGATCAATTGAACAACATTTTCCCCCTCTCCAATCATACTTTTATGCCTATAAGGAATATCCATATAGGGAAAAGGTTCAACTTGTGATTTCGAATCGTAAAAATCTAGTAAGAATGTGAGACATGATAGGGCCAATAAAATCCCAAAAGTAGTCTTTGGATTAAATCTAAAGTTGATCTGTACAGCGGAGTAAATACTGATAAAGAATATGGTAAAACCAACAGCATAGGCCAAGAAGTCTTCAAGGAAATCAAACTTCACTTTTACCAATGGTTCTATCCCCATCGCCATGTCAGAAATGATTGCTTGTTTTCCACCTGTACGAAATCCAAGAAAGTTGAAGCCATTTGTTTTGAATGCTTCGGGGAGAGAAACGATACTGTTTCCAATGACAAGATGATCTTGTTCGAAATGAAATCTTGTTTTGTCCTTTCTAAACTCAAATTTTGTCCCTAGCTTATCAAAGAAAACGAAGCGACCACTGGCATCCACTTCAAAAAGTCCTGAAGGAATTGCGGGATGGCGACTGACCCTTATTCCCTGGAGACCATTTGAAGTTGCGCTCAGAAATAGAGAGAAGTCTCCCTCCGGCACAAGCAGTAAATCAAATCCAAGTGGCAGGTAGAGATGACCCGACCTGAAAGAAAGTTGATTGAAACCTCCCCATTCTCCCAAACGGAGCTCACCACCTTTCACAGAGGCCTTTGACTTGAAATAATTTTCAGCACCAGGAACAGGAATATCCATGTGCATTTTTTCAGAATCCCAAAGTCCGTGTTCTTCCAAGGTGTTGTCGTAATCCATAATGAAATGAGTTAGAGACCAGACAAAAACGACAACGCAAAGAATGTTCAGTGCGTGAAATAGGTAATTCAATTTTGGGGATTTAAAGGTATCTGGATTATTCATACTTCAAATCATGGTGGGCGTAAGAAGATTCGAACTTCTGACCCCCTGCTTGTAAGGCAGGTGCTCTAACCAACTGAGCTATACGCCCGCACGATTTCAAGTGCTGAGCAGAATAGGAAATGCTTACGAATCTGTCAATCATCATATTACGCCAATTTTATAATAAAGCGCTTAAATCATTCAAATTCTTTAAGCTTTTCCCGTGGCGTCATGAATCAAGGAGAAATTGCTCCCGAAAGGGTCAATGGCCGAATCCACTTCATGATGGGCTCAGGTGAAGATTCCTCTCCCCAAAGGGTCGAGAGGGCGACTTCTTCATAGGAAGGAAGAATATGGTTTTCAGCAAAGAATTCACCTAATTCAACTGATGATTCTTTAGGGCGACCTGAGTATCCAGGAAAAGGCCTTAGTTTGATCCATGAAAGACCTACAGCTGCGAATTCAAATTCTTTCATAAGAGCTTTCCTTCCCGCCAATTTAGTGGCCTTGGCCATGGCCATTAAACCCTTGTCAGGTGTCAGCTCGGGACAATCTGGTAAACTTCTAAAACACTCATCCACTGTTTGTGGACAAAGATAAAGACACAAGGAAGTTTCAAATAGTCCAGCATGAAAGTCGTGATTCAACTTGGTCTTCACAAATTCTTTTGAGTCTTCAGACTCAATAAAAAGATCAGTCCCCGGATAGTCTCCGGGTTGATAGTTGATCATTTTACGAAGAACGATATTGAATGGATTAACGGCCTTCACCCCTCTTTCATTGAGGTAATCAATTCCAGCTTGAATTGCCATATTGTGAAGAGGAGCCCCATGAAAAGTCATGAAGATTACTCGAGTGGCACCAACAGCGACTAATGATTTACAAACTTTCTTTATTTTTTCTTTGAGAACTTTATATGGCGTATGAACTGATCCAGGACCAGGAGTTGGTCCCTCACCCAAAGATAAATTCTGACCTATCAAGAATGGGTGTGAAGTTCCATTTGCAGCGTTTAGCCGATCGTGGAGCTTTCTCGAAAGACTGATGGACAATGCTTCATCTGTGTAGAGACTCAAATGAGGACCATGATACTCAACAGGATTAACAAGAACATATACAGGTGTTCCAGTAGCCAGGGTCTCCAACATCTTTTTGTGAGGCATGCTAAAGAGTTCAAATGTCATGTCCATTAATGGCTCCCGATGAATTCCTGCCAGTCATCAGCGAATAAGGAAAATTCATCCGCTTCCATTCTCATGAAATCTGGAACACTCGGATGCCCAGGAAAAGGTGCATAAAAGTGATTTGGATTCTCATTGGCATTTCTCCAAACCATAACGTAGGCCATTCGCTTTGCCAAAGAATCCTTTTTGATTGGACCTAGAAAGTCTTTCGTCCAGTAGGATTTATTTGGAATTCCCTCAAGTCCGGTTTCAGTCAGGGCAGCAATCTTTCCTTTTTTATGTGCTTCTTTTGCCATCAGTCTCAGCCAAGGAACAATCTCAGTTGTGGACTTTTTATAGTCGTCCAGACCAAAAATATCGACGTAAGAATCTCCCGGATATTTGTAATAATAACTTTTGGTCTTCACATCGCCGTGAGGTCTTCCTGGAGAATATGCATAGAGAAAGTTTCGAACCCCTTTAACATCTCTCAGGTAATGAATAGTGAATCGCCAAAGAGAGATAAACTCCAACTCTTCAGCCTTTCCAGATTTCTTGGAATTTCCCCACCAGAACCACTTGTGATTATGCTCGTGCCAAGGTCTGAAGATGATAGGTATGAGTTTTCCTTCAGAGTCGATGGCCCGTTTGGCAAACTTTGCAATCACATCAAGACGCCCTTTGAAATATTCATGCCTATCTCCCCCTGGAAGAATTCGATGAATAGCTGGAGTCTTGTCGTAGAAAGTCCTGGTCGTGAGTGGATTGTAACTATGCCATGAGAAAGTAACGACTCCTCCCATATCATGAACATGTTTTACTTTTTCAAGAAAGAAATCAAAGTAAGTTGAGTAGTATTGCAAAACATCTTTGAAATCAAAACCGACAACCCCTGGATATTTTCCTGAAACTTTGTAGACATCTGAAACTCCAGTGCGAAGCCAACCGTGTCCTTCCTTTTCAGCATTTTGGTGACCAAAAAGTGTTCCCTTGCCCTGAAGGGCCTTAAGGTTTTCAAAGAGCTTTTTCGTCTCTGGGGTAGCGTTTACATCAACAAGCGCATGGACGTTTGTAAAAAAAATAAGACTGACCAAAAAAGTCAGAAAACTTGTGTGAATCATTTTCATAAGTTAGACCTACCACAAAACCGACCAAAATCGACAAGTACTTGAAAAAACAGGTAAAATTTTCCTACTCTCCGACGAAAAGACTAAGGTAGAGGAAGGACCAACGATCTCTACGCTTTAAAATCCTGTGCAGTAGGCATGGGTGCTCAGCGGACAGTACGTCGATGAGAATTGCCACCAATATCTCTGCCATTTCCGCCCAACGGTCGATGCGAAAAACCGGGGACAGAGTCAATCAAGCTTATGCTGAACTCTCCTCAGGCTCTCGTATCAATAAAGCTGCCGACGATGCTGCTGGCCTCGCTATATCCGAACTAATGAGATCTCAGATCCGCTCCAAGGGTCAGGCCAAACGAAACGCCAATGATTCAGTTTCATTTCTTCAGGTCGCAAACGGTGGCCTGAACGAAGTCCACCATATTTTAAACCGTTTCAAAGAACTGGCTATTCAAAGTTCCAACGACACAGTCAGTGATTCGGAAAGAAAAATGATCGATATGGAGTACCAGGAGCTGTCGGATGAAATCAACCGGATTGCCACCAGTATAGAATTCAATGGAAAGCATCTACTAAGTGATGATGTTATTGATTTGGATTTTCAGGTTGATACCCAGAACAAAAAATCAAACCGTGTGACCTATAAGTCAGACAAATTGAACACCAGTATCTCCGCACTCGGGCTGAGTGGAACTGACCTTAGAACCAAGAGCTCCAGTCAGAGTGTAATCAACAAGATTTCAAGTGCTATCACCAGGGTCTCCGAAAGGAGGTCCGAACTTGGAGCAGTTGAAAGAAGGGTTCAATCCACCATCAATAATCTGGATCTCTCCCAACATAACCTGGAAGAATCCAATTCTCGTATACGTGACACTGATTACGCCATGGCCACATCCAATAAGGCCAAAAATGAAATCATCATGAACGCGAACACCATGACCCTTGCACAGGCCAATGTCCTCCCAGGAATGGCAACCAAACTTCTCGGCTGACCTGAATTCTGGGCATCGCTATACATTTTCAGTAATTTAAATTTCACCAAAACAAACAAATCAGATGGATTTGACGCCAATTTTGAGCCCAGTATGATCTCCACATTGTTCGACAGGAGAACGAGATGGATCAGTCTTTTGAACAGCGATTCAACAGGTATCGCAGCTTCTTTACGAGACACTTGAAGAAGTACATTGAAGAGCGATTTTATACCTTGGAAAATGATCCTAAAATCTTTGAAATTATCAAAGATATTTCGTTCCATGATTGTGAACGGTGGAAGTCCGGTCCAATTGAATATTTATCCCCGAGAGAAGCCCTTGCTCTCGGAATCCACCTTGGGATGGGCGAAGACCATCCTTGGTTGCTGGATAAATACTTCGACCGCGTGATGCAATATCTCGAGTGGTCGATCCATCACTCCCAGTGCAAGCAGACTCAATCCCTGGCTCATCTTGCACTGGGGGTGATTCTATTCGAGAAAGCTGTTCACTCTCCACTCAGTGAACAAAGAAACATGCTTTTTCTCTCTCGCTACTATCTGGAAGAAACCATGGAGACGACTTTTACAAAATCTTCTTGTGAAGTCATCTTGATTTATCAGGCATTGGTTGAAGTCTGTCTCGATAACCTTCCAGGAGCTTTAAAATTCCTCTCTAAGGCGGGAAAAATCAGCGAAGCACCTCTTCCACTGTGGAAGATTTTGGCTTCGGTCTACAAGAATCTAGGTCAAGAGAGAGTATCTGCCTTCTACATGAACAAGATCTATACATGGAAGGCCCTAAACTCCACATCAGCTGCTTGAAATACTCTGTTATTCAGAATTTGACTGAAATTGATCCGGCATTTGATTCCGGAGTGAATCTACGATGGTTTTTCGAGATAATTTAGTTATGAAAACACTAATATACTTTTTATTTGTATTACCACTCCTTCTCCTCTCCCAAAATTCTTTCGCTCAGAAAGGAAAAGGGAATCTACTGATTCAGCCTATCGTTGGTCTTGAAACAGTCAAGAAGTGGACTCCGGTCGCTAGAACAGTCACTCGAACGGTCGTTGGCGTAAGGGCCGTTTACGGGCCACCTCTACTGAGCGCAGAGGCTGAAGTTACAAGAGCTACA
>JBFEVX010000186.1:0-3988 GCA_041546685.1 Bacteriovoracaceae bacterium
AGAAGCTTATGGATAAGATCGTTAAGAGCTATTTCAAGCATCCTGATCTCGGAATGCTTCTGGTTTGTCTTAATCTTCCAGGCTACAAAAATCTTTCCTTCCACCGCGACAGTTGGTTGGCGGAAGTTTGTGGGATTGAGATCAAAAAAGTAAATACTCTTTTAAAACTCTGTCATGAACTCCAATTAGTGGAAAAAGTTGATGGCAAATATATGCTGACTCCTTTTAAACTCAGTGATCGGGGAGATCGTGCTTCAATGATGAAGGTCCGCTCCTTTTGGACCAAGAAGGCCCTCGACAAACAAAAAAACTCTTCACCACAAGATGCCTATGGCTCAATTGTTTTCACTACTTCAAAACAGGCAAGGGACAAGATCATTGCCTGTTATCTGCGATTCTTTGAAGAATTCAAACAGATCGTGGAAGAGGACAAGTCAGCTCATGAGATACCTCTTGTGATGAATTTCCACCTCTTTAATCCTGGAAAAGAAGACTGATCTCCGAATTTGAATGTTCCTCCTTCAAAACCGGAGAGGGAAATTTTACCAAGTGATGGCCCAGTCTTGCCCTCCTCCTGCATTGCATTCTATAAACCTCCCATACAGGAGGACATCATGAAAAAACTTATCGCACTCACACTACTTTTCTCATTCAATGCATTTGGAAACGAAGCGTTCCTCAATTACGTTAAAGAAAGATCCATCAAGCTGGCCTTTGATGACGGAGATATTCACACACTGACTTTCACTGAAAATGAATTTGGAATTGTGACTGGTAATTATACTGACGAAAATGGAAAGCAAGTTGTCGGAATGCCTATCAAGTTCATCATTGATGATGGAGTTGAATACCTGAGACTTTATAAAGACAAGCGCTCACCAGTAGGAACTTACAAATATGCCATGTACGTTTATGTTCCAACGACTTTCACTCCAGGTGAATCTACTGCCTTTGTCGATGCAAGATGGGGAAGCTTCAAGCAACCCCTATTCTTTATCGTAGATTAAATTCCAAAGGACAAACTCAAGTAGACAAACTCTGGCTCCATTTCCTCATAGAAGATCTCAAAGAGATAGCGATTGAGAATAGGTGAGACCAGGTTTGTCTTCAAGTCCCAAGGCTTGTATTCAATGGTAAACCCAATGCCACCAATCATGGTATCAAACCAGAATTCATTGGAGTCTCCTCCAGCACATTCTGGATCGACTTCACTAACTCCAGATGCAGAACCTGAAAGTTGTCTCTTCACTTTGTACTTTCGACATTCACCAGTGTCACCAAATGGATTCATGAAGTCTTCACTTCCAAAAGTGTCTGCCAGAATCAGGAATGAACCGATTCCCCATTTTTTGTGAACCTGTTTTTGCCACTGAACACCTAGAAGAAGTCCTGCAAAGGCATGGTTTGCTTCGACTTCAGCTTCGGCCGGATTATTGGTGTCGTAATTGATGAACTTTTCTGAGAATCTATATACAGGAACATAAGCGCCACCGAAAACTGATATAAAGCTGTCCTTGTTTTGATTGCTGTATACCAGATAGGAAACTCCTGCGCTGAAATTATAGAAATCAACTTTGATATCATCTGCCTGAGAAAAAGGAAGTCCTGTGGTTGAAAAATCGCTACGTGCTTTTCCTTGGATCTTTGAACCGACAACCCAAGTAAAAAGGGAGAGTCTGTCACTCAAGGCATAACCATAATTTCCGGCGAGAGTTGCTCCGGACATGTAGCCTGTTTCTTTAATGTTGTCGTAATTTCCGGTGAAACTTCCATAGATGAAACCAGGTTTGACCTCTCCAAAGTGTTCGCCTTTTTCAGCGTGGGTTTTGGGAAGTGGTGGATCCGACATGATGTACTGAACAGCAAGAGGTCCGGTGTTCAGTCCCGAGCGGATGTTGGCAAAAACGTTGGAGCTGGTTGGCCCGATCAAAAGGAGTGCTATAAACAAATTTTTCATGGGGACTAGTTTGGCAAACCCGAAGGCATCCGGAAAGGGGCTAAATAGGCGAATTTAGATGCGCATATTCCTGTGTTATAATCTCTCTTAGGGGGGTGGTTCGTATAAAACAGGCCCTGATGACCTTATTCTTAGTTCTAGCTGGATGCGCTTCTAAAAGCGTAGTGGTGAACGAAACACTTCTGGCAGACGGGCTGACCTGGAAAGTCGAAATTCAACTCAAAAATGTCTACAAGGAATACGCCATCCAATGCAATAACGTGGATCGGAAGATCTTCTCCTTTGAAGACTGTATTCAAAAGATGATTATTCGAGATTACGATCAGTACTTGATGACCTATACCCGTGAACTTTGTGGGCGAGTCCCTCACCGAACGTTTGCGACATCCATCAATCATCTCGATGAAATGAAATCAACTCACATGTCGACTTACGTGGAGTGTGTGAACAAATACGAACTCGTTGAGCAAAGATTTTACGAGCAACTTCTTAATCCATCTGCAGACAAAGTCATTCGAGGACCGGCGTTGGTTCGTCCGGTCTATATGGAAAGATCTGTTGACTGATTCTTATTCAGCTTTGATTCGAACAGGAACCCAAAGGTCTTTATTATCAAATCCAATGTACCAAGCATCACTGGCTGCTGCTCCAGTATCTTTATACATTGTCCCTCCCATGTCACGTACAACTCCTAAATCAATTTCAACTCGAACAAGTCCAGCTCCGTCGTAAGAATTGACTGCTGTTCCGGTTGTATTATCAGGCATGACATTAAGACCTGGAAGGCCTTTGGCGTTTCGGGTATTACCTGCAACATCTCTGATTTGTGCCACAGCTCCGTCATTGACTTTGATGTAGCCTATATTTGGATTATTAGGATCACGAATGACGTACTGAGGATCAACAACTCTTGAGAACTTCTGATCGGCTTTCCATCCTTGTTCGCTTGCAAAATGTTTCATCGATGCCGAAGGACTTCTTCCTGAATGGGAAGCAACCAATCCTCTGGCATCGGCCAGACTGTGAGAAGAATACTGTGGGCGATATTCAGTCATGTAGGAATTCGGAAGTCCGCGATCTTTGGCCGTCGCATTCAGAAAATCCTGAAACTTTTGTTCAGTAGCGAAAGTGAACTCCTGATATCCAATAGAGCTCATGACACTCTTGTTGTTCCCTTCGATATCCGTTAATCCAGCTTTAACTGAGAGTTCTCCATTCGGACCCTTTTTCACAGCAAAAGTTTCAAAACTTCCGTCGGCGTGAGTGATTTGGAAAACTTTCCTTTCTCCAACCGGGACACTTGAGAAGTCCTCAATGATGGGTGGTGGAGTTCGACTGTAAGCTTCTCCTGAGTAGTAGGAGACACCGCCACCTTGGGCCACCTTCATGTCAGCAAGAGCTTGCCTCTCTCCGGCGAGTTGTCTGACGATTTCAGATTTCTTTTGTTTCAATGCAAGCAAGTCTTCAGCAGCTTTTGCTCTGAAGCCTTCAGGAAGTTCATCAATTACTTTTTGACCAGCTTCGATTTCATCAGAAACAGATTTCAATGCATCAAGGTAATTGTTGATGGCCCCCTGACTTCTCGCCATTTGTCCGTCATAACCGGCGGTCTCAAGCGCGAGTTTTCTTGCCTTGAGTTCTCTGGCCTTCTCTTTGCTCCAAGTCTTGGCCAACTGACTATCAATGTCTGCAAGTTCCCGTGCCCTGACTTCATCAAGAACTCTTGCTGCTTCCGGATAGGGTTCAGCAAGACCATTTGTCTTTACCGTTTTGGCTAGACCTTTGGCCTTATCCGCTGTCAATTTCCAGGTGTAGTCGAGAAGCCTCTGATGTTGTTCAGGAGTAAAGTAGGCAAGAGGGTTTCCATCTTTATCAAGTGGTACTGGGTGCCCATCTATCTCAGCACTCGCCAGTGACTGTTTGAGATTATCTGCCAATGTAGGATCATAGATAAGTTTCTTTCCATTGGGTCCAACGACTTCAGTTGTAACGTGTGATACTGAATTAAGATTTCCAGTTTCAGTTTCAAGA
>JBFEVX010000076.1:0-18301 GCA_041546685.1 Bacteriovoracaceae bacterium
AAACACTATATGCAAAAAGATGATCTTCTTTTGGGAGATATGACAGCTGATCGGATAGGTACAGTGACAGACAAGTTTATAGGCTCATACAACGGTAATGAAAGGTACCTTTATGCTGGTTTTGTTCTTCTTCCTACGAATACGGGAAATACTAATTCGAAAGGTCTATTCAACTATCTAGGACCAAATGGAAAAATTTTAAATGTTAGGCTCAATGGCTTTGATATCTCGGATGCAAATATTGGAGGTTCCGTTGGAGGGCTTGTTGGTGAGACTTCTGCAAATAGTTATATCGGTCATAGTTCAATCAGAACTGGAAAAATTTCTGCTGATAGCAATGTAGGAGCGTTCGTTGGTATTCATGCTGGTATGATGGAATTTTCAGGCGGCGGGCTTGAAGTCAAAGGAAAAACCAGAGTTGGTGGAATGATCGGAAAAATGCTTGCAGGAAGTGTTCTAAAAGATTCGGTCTCTTATAGTAGAGTGACTCCTAACCAAGATGCTTATACGACATTTGGAGGAATTGTTGGAGACAATGCCGGATTGATAAAGAGAACCCAGTCTAGGGCCAGTTTATACTTGGTAGAAAAAATTCCAACTACTGCAGGCTTCATTGGTGGTATCGCTGGACTCAACTCAGGTACAATAGAAGATATTTCTACAGAAAGTGATGATATAGAGCTTAATCTAGCCTTTTCACAGACGAATTATATAATTGACCCAGTCGTAGCGAACAATACTGGAACTATACAAAGAGTCATTTCAACAACAAAAGTAAGACTCCCTCAAAGTTATATTGGGTCGTGCTCGGGTTCGACATCAAACTGTTCAGGCGTTGGGTGTGAATCAGAGTATATGTGCTCAATGGATAGTGGAGTGTGGACACCTAGGACTGATCTGACAGTCTATACTGGAATGGATATGAATCCAGGTGGAACAGTCATTGATGTTCATCATGCTATTGATCCCTATATGCCTTTTCATGGAACTTCTGTATCAGGTTGTACTGGGACCGGAACCATTACAGTTACAATGGCGAATCCATCTCCATCATTATTCACAGGTTCAGGTGATATCTTTGTTGAAATCAACAATTGGGAAAAAGTTTATCCTGTTTCAGCAATTACAGGAACAGAGACAATGCTGACTATTGCTGCAACAGATTGTACAGACTTTGCTGGAGGGAATAGCATTCAATTACTAAAATTCACTTCAGGCTCAACTCTCCAATCAACAGATATGGCGACATTAGGAAATATTGAAACTTATTGCTCATCGGCGATAGGTGCTGCTGATAACCCTTACTTTGTCTGCTCTAATGCTGGAGATTGGGATATTGTGACAGATATTGGACATACAAGAAATCTTGGTCAGCAAAGACTATTGGATAAATACACATCAATGATGAATGGTACGATCAATTACGACCAAGGACCTTTCTGGTCTGTAGAAGAAGGAAGACCTCCCCGTCTAATCACTTTTGATTGATTACCAACGATAACCAAGTCCAACTTGAACTCTTGGACCAGACACTGTTTTAGTGTACTCGGTACCATCATCGAGAGCATACTTCTCACCTCTTTGATACCAATCAACCAAAGCTCTGGCGCCTAAACCGTCTTTCAAGAAAAACTTGAAGCCAAAGCCGACAGAAAAGAAAGATGTATTCCCATCAAGACTTTGAGGATCAGACGAAACGGTATTTGTCTGATAAGAAATACTATCCTGAGAGGTTCCTACACCAATAGTGAAATTTGCAAATCCAATCCCTCGCCCGTAGCTTAAAGCATCCGCCATAAAATGGTAGTTCGCACCCACGCCATAGCCAAAAGCATCGAGACTGATTTGAGTACCAGAAATTCCAACAGTTTCTTGTGTGGCCTTATGAAAAAAGGCACTCATACTGAAATTTCGAAGGGCCCTGGAAGTGGAATCAAAGTATTTTTCAATCCCAAATGAGAAGTCGATATTGGCATTGGTTCCAGTTGTTGTAATCCCATCACCTAAATCTGAACTTGAGCTCATATTATTAAAATTAAGTAGACCGAAGACTTCAATTGTTCTTCTTGAAATCCCAGTAGATACTGCTGTTCCAGCACGCATGGACTCATCAGTGTTTCCACCTCCTCCAAGAGCTGCCAATTCTTTCTTATCGTCTTCTTTGAGAGAGTCGAGATCGTTGGCACCTGGTGCGAGTGCTATTGCAGGAGGTACATCAATTTCACCTTCTTTAGCTGCTACAACATCTTTTGTTGCATCCTCGGTGAGCTTCATACCTTTAGTGATCTTGAGATTCATCACCTTGTCTTTAAAAATAGCTTCTTTATCAACGGCCCGATAGATAGACCAAATTGATCTAGTAGGAGAGGCCTTTACAACTACTCCTCTGGCAACCACACCTGTCGTTAAAAAGAATTTGGCATGATCACCTTCAACTAGTCCATCCTCCAATCCTCGATTGATGAGCAATGTCTTTCTTGATTTACTGACATTCAAAACTCGCAAAGTTAGTTTTTCATCGACTTCCAGCGCCTGCGCTATTGTGGAAACAAAAACAAAGAAAATGGTAATGACAATTTTGTTAAACTTCATACTTTTTCCTCTCAAAAGTAAGCACTCAATCCAGCAGTAAATCTAAAGTCAATAATCGATATAGAACCATTGATGTCATCTTCAATGAGGTCCACATTCGAAAGCTTCAGCCATTCATACGAAAATTTGAAATTAACTCCCCAGCCAATTCCAGAGATCTGATCGAGTTCATCACCAGATTTAAAACGATATTTGAATCCTAACTGCATTGGGAATCCTACTACAGAATAATTGTAATCCTTGACCAAACCGATACCTTGCATGAGAGCATTTCCTCTCATTAGACCGATACCACCGAAAAACATCCATTTATAGATGGTGGCCGGGTTATTGATGAAATAATAATTGTAACCGGCCTTGATGATACCTTCAGTAAAACGTCCATTCTTCTCTCCACCGACATCATAGAAAGAAATTGTTCTTACCAGGTAAAGATCAAGAGTATGCTTATCCCAGTTTGGATCTGTACGCCTTAAATGAAACTCATATCCAACGCCTAGACTGTAGTTTGAACCTTGGAAGTTATCGTCTTCAGTTGTAAAATGTTCACGGAGTGCAGTGCTGTAAAAAAATGAAACTTCGTTAGAGTTGTATTCGCTGAGAGCAAGTCTTTGTCTTTCATTTTCTCTTCTGATGCCACTCTTAATGAAAAATCTTCTGAGTTGTTCATCGTTCATGTCAGATGACCACAAATCTCCATCTCTTTTGATTTTGGCCATGGCCTGTGGACTCACCCATTTTCTCTGCTCTTTTTCTTTTTGATACCTGCCATAGACAGTTTCATCCATGACACCTTCGCGAATTTCTCTGTAATCCTCGTCTTTCTTTTGTTCTCTATAAAAAGTATTCAAACTATATTTGTAGTCATTAAATTTTTCGACCGAACCATCTACTACACTTTTAAATAGTTTCTCATCATCTTTCTTTTTATAATCATCAAGATCACGATCTTCAGAAACATCCGTTTCTCTTTTCGTGGCGACTTCCTGCATGTATTCGTCTACGTATTCGAGTTTTTTGTCCTTGGACCAGGTTTCAAATTCAGTGATGACTCTTTCTTCGTCTACAGTTGGATAAGTTTCAGTCAGCTCTTGATTATTCTGTTCATACTTACCATCTTTTTTTATCAACTCTTTTGGAACACCTTTTTCTTTTTCTTCAACAAATTTAAGAGGAGTATCACCTTTTCGAAGAACAACACGTCTCTTCTTATAATTTGCTTCTCTTCTTCCAGAAAGTGTCTCATCCATTGTGACAAAGACTACATTCTGACCTTTATCGAGAAACTCAGACTTATTTATGTCTTTCAAATACCAATAAGAATAATTTGAGTGAACTTTGATGACTTCGGCCGTTGCAAGATACTTGAACTTTGGCCGATCAATATCACCGACTGGTCTCAAGAAACGACCTTTCATTCCTAGCTTGATACCTTCAAATTTACCTCGATCCAGTATCAGTGACATTCCAGTTGAGCTGATCTCGACAACTTTGGCGGTGCCAATAGCGAGAGCATTCTTAGGCAATCCCAAAGAAAGTGATACGAGAAGCGCAAGGACTAATGTTTTCAGTAAGTTAGGCATAAATTTGATCTCTTGAGTATTTTATCACGCTAACGTACTAGAAAGACGAAGGGGGAACATATGACCTACTGCCTTAAATTCATCTTCCAATTAGCAAGTCAGTATTGAAGGATTGGGGCTTTTCACATATAAAGTATCTCTGAAAAACTTAAATAAAACAGAAGGTTGATTCGTGGCACGAAGAAAAAATTTCAAGAAAATCTACCGCTATCAGTGCAATATGACGGAAGAGGAATTCAAGACAACTCGAGAAGCTCCAAATCCGGACGATTTGATGTCAGTCAAGGCCTATTATGAAATGCATCCTGAAGAGGATGACAGGCCGGAAAACATCAAAAAACAGCTCGAAGCTGATCAAGAATAATCAATTCATCAACTCCGGTATTTTAAGGAAAAGATATGGAAACTAGAAAAGTCATCATCATTGGAAGTGGGCCTGCAGGTTATACTGCTGCTCTTTATGCTTCCAGAGCTGACCTAAAACCACTTTGTATCGAAGGTCATGAGCCAGGTGGACAATTAACAACAACAACTGACGTAGAAAACTTTCCAGGATTTCCTGAAGGAATCATGGGCCCTGAACTTATGGCCAACATGAAAAAACAAGCTGAAAGATTTGGTACAGAATACCTCAGTACTCACGTAACTGATGTTGATCTTTCAAAGAGACCATTCAAAGTCACTTGTGAAAATGGAAATGAATACCTCGCAGAATCAATCATTATCTCAACTGGTGCATCTGCCAAATACTTGGGACTACCAAATGAAAAAGAACTCATTGGTAGAGGTGTCAGTGCCTGTGCTACTTGCGATGGCTTCTTTTACAGGGACCAGATTGTTCACGTAGTCGGTGGTGGAGATACGGCAATGGAAGAGGCCATGTTCCTCTCCAAGTTTGCCAGTAAAGTTTATATCATCCACAGACGTGATGAATTCAGGGCCTCCAAGCCAATGCAAAAACGAGTTTTTGATAATGAGAAAATCGAAGTTCTTTGGAATACTTCAACAGAAGAAATTCTCTTCGATAATACCGGTGTCACCGGGATCAAAGTTAAAGACACTGTTACAGGAGAAGTAACTGAAAGAGAAACTAACGGCTTCTTCTTGGCCATTGGTCACACTCCAAACACAGGCTTTCTTAAAGGACAGATCAAATTAGACGACCACGGTTTCATCGAAACTGCCGGTCATTATCCAGACACCAATATTCCTGGTGTTTTTGCTTGTGGTGATGTCCAAGATAGCTACTATCGTCAGGCGATTTCTGCTGCCGGTACAGGTTGCATGGCCGCGATCCGAGCTGAAAGATATCTCGAAGATCAACATTCCTAAAATTCTACTTAATCTAAGGTACTGTTATCAGGCAGTACCTTAGTTATTCCCTCAACATAATTCCCCTAGCTGTCGATAAGAACTAAAGTCATAACTATTTGTACTTACGTCAAACCACCAAATGTTGGCGGCACGTTTTTGGATAGATCCTCCAATCATCGGACTTAAGTTATTGTTATTGCTTATTTTTGAAAACTTTAGACTCTAGTCGGTTATTTGAGATCGTCTGCAGTCTTAAAATGTAAGTAGCGCACAATTTTCGTTTCGGGGGAAACAGTTGAAAACCAAGTTGAGAGTCATAAGTCATCTTGTGGCAATTCTACTTAATCTTCAGTTTGCTCTTTCACCATTGGTGGAAGCAAACAGTTTCGGCTTCATGGCCGGGTTGAAACAATCTCCTGGATTGAAGATTGAACTACCAACCACCCCGATCCTCTTTATAGTAGATCATGTCCTCTTTTCCCCCGTTTATGCATCTACTAAGACACCACAACAAATTTGTTCTGAATCAGGAAGACAATGGTTCTCCTATAATGGAATTGAAATTTGTGTAACTCAACAGCAATACAACAGTCTCAATTCAGAGGCCCAAAAATGTAATCAGGGCTCTTTTGCAGAGAAGATTGCTTGCGCACAAGGTTTGGAACAGAAAGCTTACGAAATCGTATTGGACCCAAACCAAAGTTGCCAAGCCCCATCATCATGTACTGGAGCTGACAAAACATTCAACTGTATGTTTATGCAATGTTTGACGACAGAGCAAAACACCAACCTCACGAACAAAGCAAACGAATGTAAAAACACTGCAGACATCAATACCAAAAGAACATGTGTTCAAACTCTCCAGGCCGATGTCAATACAGCGATTACAACGAATTCAGACCCTAATAATGGTGGTACTGGAGATCTTGGTAATGGAGTTCCACTCGATCCATGTATGCAATCAGATCAGGCCGTACTTTGTCGTAACAATGGTTTGGTCTGGGATTGTCAGATCAGTTTATGTCTGACTGTAGCTGAAAGCTTAGTTATGAACGATTCTTTGAATCAGTGTAAAGAGCAGCATGGCGCTGATGTAACCAAACTGGTTGCCTGTCAAGATGGAGTGAAAAACGACTTCAGAAACTTTAGTGAAGGTAAATATAATGCCTGTGACACCACAGGTGACGCCAAGGCCACAGAATGTAAATCTAGCGGGCAAACATGGAACTGTCTGGCAAAAATGTGTCTGACATCCGAGGCCAATGCCAATGTCAATGCCGAGTTTGATAAATGTAGAAGTCTTTCAACGGCTGCCGAGAAAGATGCATGTAACAAGAATGCTCTAACGACAGTGGCCGAATACAAAATTCTTGAATGTAATCCAACTGCTTCACAAAAAACAACTTGTCAGGCTTCAGGCCTAGTATGGAGTTGTATTGCAGAACAATGTATCACCTCTGATGAAGATACTGTCATCAAGCAGGAATACAATAAATGTCAGACCAAACCAACTAAAGCAGAACAAGATGCTTGTGTAGGTAAATGGACAGACATGATGGCCCAATATGGCGGTAGCTGTCAGACAACGAAAACTGCTGAAAAAGCACTTTGTGAATCTGAAGGAAAAGTTTGGAGTTGTTCAGCCAACTACTGTTTGACTAAAGAGTACAACGCCAATTTGAGAAAGAAAGCTGTTGATTGTTATGTCAAAGATGATCAGGCGCAGATTGATGCCTGTATGCAGGCACTAGAAGAACAAACTGTTCGCGACATCGCTTCAGGTAGTCAGTGCCCACTTGAAACTGATAAGGCCAAAAACTGTAACGCACTTCCAGGACACACTTGGAACTGTAATGTCAGCTTTTGTGTAACTGATGGTTATAATCAAGCGCTTACCGACAAGACTGTAGCTTGTTACCAAAAAACAACTGAAGACGAGAAAAATACTTGTCTCACCCAACTTAAAAAAGATACTGCCAGGGATATTGCCAGCGGTTCACTCTGTGACAGTAATACTCAAGAATATAAAGACTGTTCAGCAAAAGGAATGGTCTGGAACTGTAATCTCAATTTCTGTGTGACTAAAGAATACAATGACAATCTGACGGCCAAAACCGTTCTTTGTTATGACAAGACTACAGAAACAGACCAAGAAAGTTGTTTGAGTCAGCTCAAACAAGACACTGTTCGAGATATTGCTAGTGGTGCCCTTTGTGATGCCAAAGACCCAGCAGCTGTTGAATGTGCCAATGAAGGAAAGGTCTGGAACTGCCAGGTAAAATTCTGTCTTCCAAAGGATTACAATACCAAACTTACAGACAAGTCTGTAGCGTGTTATGAGAACAAGACACCTGCTCAATCCGATGCATGTATAGAGCAGGTAAGAAAAGACACAATTGCAGAGATTGCAGGGGGTGCACTTTGTGATCAAACAGTCCCTGATGCTGTGGCCTGTACTGCTGAAGGTAAAGTTTGGAACTGTAATGTTAATTTCTGTCTGACTAAAGAATATAATGATCAACTGGTAACCAAGTCTGTGACTTGTTACTCCAAACCAAACCAAGGTGAAATTGATCAGTGTATGGAACAACTCCGTTCGGATACAATCGCAGACATCTCGGGTGGTGCACTTTGTGACAAAACTGGAGCTGATGCAGTTGCATGTACTAATGATGGGAAAATCTGGAACTGCCTGGTTGGTTACTGCCTGACTCAAGACTACAACAAGCAACTTACTGATGACATTGCCGGTTGTTACAAAAAACCAACAAAAGCAGAAACTGAATCCTGTATCGAAGGTCTTAAAGACAAAACTGTTGGGGACATTGCAGGTGGTGCCTTGTGTGATAAAACAACACCTGAGGCCTCAAGTTGTGAAGCCAAAGAAGGATTTGTTTATAACTGTGAAGTCAAATTCTGTTTGACCAAAGACTATAATGACTCTCTCGCCTTGAACGCCAAAGAATGTTTCAAGAAACCAACTCAAGCAGAAAAAGACGCCTGTATGCGTGACCTTAAACAGGCCACGGCCAAAGAGATTGCATCAGGTGCCCTGTGTGACCAAACAGTACCAGAGGCGACCTCATGTAAGGCCGAAGGAAAAGTCTGGAACTGTAACGTAAACTTCTGTCTACCAAAAGACTATAATGACAAATTGGCCACAGATTCTGCTGAATGCTATAGCAAACCGTCTTCTGCCGAGGCCGAGGCCTGTATGGAAGAAGTCAAATCAAGAACAGTTGCTGATATCGCAGGTGGAAAACTATGTGATCAAACAACTGAAGAGGACAAAGGATGTAGCGAAGGTGAAAGCTGGAACTGCATGGCGAACATGTGTCTCTCTGAAGAATACAACAAGCGAATAGCTGATGGTGCCGTAGAATGTTATAAAAAACCTACACAGGCACTAGTTGACTCATGTATGGCAGGCTTGAAAGACACAATAGTTGGTGAGATTGCCAGTGGCGCTAATTGTCCCCAAGACACTCCAGAGGCCAAGGCCTGTACAGAAAAAGGAGAAGTCTACAACTGTCACGTCAAAATGTGTCTGACTCAGGCATATAATAATACTCTCGCTGCTGAGGCGAAAAAATGTTATGCCCTTGGGGCACAGCCAGCTGTCGATGCCTGCTTGGCCGATTTGAAAAAGAAAACAGTACGTGACATTGCTAGTGGTGCTATTTGTGATCAGACCACTCAAGAGGCGAAAGATTGTGCTTCTAGTGGAAGAGTCTGGAACTGTAACGTCAAATTTTGTGTTACCAAAGAATACAATGATCAGCTAACCAATAAGGCCGTAGGTTGTTACGACAAACCGAATCAGGCACAAATTGACTCATGTATGGCAGTTTTAAAAGATGAAACTGTCAGAGACGTGGCCAGTGGTTCACTTTGTGATACAAGCAGTGCCCAAGCAAAAGAATGTTCTGCTGCTGGAAAAGTCTTCAACTGTAATATCAACTACTGTGTGACTCAAGAATACAATCAGGACCTGACAAACAAAGTTGCAGACTGTTATGCCCTCGATAACCAGATGGCAGTTGATGCTTGTATGTCAGAAGTACAAACTCAAACTGTCGCCGATCTCGCAGGAGGATCTGTTTGTGATAAAACTGGCCCAGATGCGATGGCTTGTGAAAAAGCAGGAAAAGTCTGGAACTGTGAAATCAACTATTGTGTGACTCAAGAGTACAACGACAGACTAGTTAAAAATGCGCAAGGTTGTCAGGAAGAAAAAGAAAAAGAAAGAAGAGATAAATGTATGCAGGAACTTCGCGACCAAACAGTCGTGGATATTGCCTCTGGTTCCATGTGTGAAAATATAGAAGAGCAAAACAATGCCTGTAAAAAAGAAGGCAAGAAATTCAACTGTAATGTGAACTACTGTGTAACTGACGAATACAATGGAGTGATTTCAGCAAGAGCAGTTGAATGTTATAACAAACCGACCAAATCAGAGATCAGTTCTTGTATGTCGAATCTTGAATACACTACAGCTAAAGAAATTGCTGGTGGTGTTATGTGTGACAAATCAACGGCAGAAGCTAGTAAATGTGCAGCTGACGGAAAAGTTTATAACTGTAATGTCGAATACTGTCTGACAAAAGACCAAAATGATCAGCTCGCAGATGAAACAGCTAAATGCCAGGTTCTAAAAGACCCTTCAGCAAAAGAACAATGTATGGCGACACTTGAGAACAAAGCCGCCGAATTCGTCATTGCCGGTGGACTTTGTGATCAATCAACACCAGAAGCAAAATCATGTTCAGAGAAAGGCAGAGTCTGGAACTGTAATATGAATCTTTGTATTTCTAAAGCAGAGAATGAAGTCCTTACAGAAGAGGCCATGCGCTGTAAGGGGATGCCTACAGAGGCCGAACAACAGGCCTGCCTTGATGAACTCAAGCAAGTCGGTGTCGCCTATCTTGCGACAGAATGTGATACCACAGGAAACGATGCTGCCAATCAGTGTAAGGCCTCAGGTAAAGTTTGGAACTGCCACGCCAACAAATGTGTGACAGAAGAAGAAAACCAAATGCTAACACGTGCCATTCTCAGATGTGAAGGCAAGACGACAAAAGAAGAGAAAGATGCCTGTTATAAGGAATTAAAAGAGTTTGAAACTCTTGCCAAAGAAGAAGGTGCTGTAAACATCAAGGACCTTCAATATAAAGAGAACCCTGTCACTCTTGAAGTTGGTCTGGCCATTGCTATTGCAGGTGTTGCCGCTTCAGCTATTGCAGGATGTATGTCTGCCGCAATGTTTGGTGTCGCTGCATTGATGACTCCTCTACTCGAATCGCAAGTAGATGAGGAAAACAAAGCAAAAATTGAACAACTCAAATCTGAGTATGCAGCACTCGAGGCGAAACAAGGCCTTGAAGGTGTGACTTATGAAAACCAAGTTGAGGCATTCGAATTCTATAAACGTGCCCTACTGACAGGAGCAGAGATTGCTGACAAGAAAAGAGGAAACATGACAATGCTCATGGGTCTATTTGCTGCGGCTACTGGACTTGCAGCTGCAGATATTGCAATTGGTATTGCAACGAATGCTTCTTGTCTTTGTGGTGCAGGGACTCCTCAGATCATTTGTGGTTCCATCACTGCCGGACTGGCCGGTATGGCAACAGGAATCACTGCGAATTATGCAGGAGTGGCCGCCTCGATGGCACAAACATTCAGAGAAAGGGCGGCTTATATCGATCAAATTCTGGAAAGATTCAAAGTTCTCTTTGGACCTGATGGAGGTTTAGATACGGCAATTGCTAAGGCCGAACAAATGAAAGAGAAAGTTGCCAATAAAGGTGAAGGAGACGCAGCTCCAAGCTCTAATGGTGGTCCGTCAATCGCTTTTGGTAGTGGTGCCGGGAATGGAAGTGGATCATCGACATCAAATGGAGGATCTAGCTCTTCGACTGACTCAGGAAGTAGTTCTTCAGGTTCAACTTCTAGTAAAATTTCAGCATCTAATGATCCAGCGGGTGGTGTAAGAACATGCTTAGCGAGTAATGGAAAGGTCGACAGCTCTTGTAACTGTCAGAAAAACAATAGCTGTAAGCAATTCAAGTTACCACAAGTTCCAGCAGATCAAAGACAACTTCATAGTGATCTTGATACTTCAGGTATGTTGAAAGACGCTTCAGGTATATCATCAGGTAAAATTACAGTAAGTCATCTTGACTTTAAGGCCATGAGTGACAGATCGGCCAAGGCCAAGCGCATTGCTATGCAATTAATGGCGAAAGCTAATAAAGATCTGAAAGGAATTGGAAAACAACCAATTGATCTTTCAGATAAGGCCCTGGTGAAATTTATTAATGCAAGAGTATCTAAAGCAGATATTGAGAAGAATATGGGTCGATTCTCAGCAGGTTATACTGGTGTGTCTTCTAAAAAACTCAATGATAAAAATGGTATCTTGAAAAAGGCCATGAACAAGAACAACACTACTCCAAAAATAGCAAATCTGAATGGTCTGGCCCAACTTATGGTTATGCCACCAAAAATAAACATGAACATGCTCAAAGAAAAAGAGCTGGAAGAAGGTGAAGCTCTTGCCACGGAAGATCAAATAGGTGGCTCTAATTCGGATTATGAATATGTATATGAGAAAAAAGATGTCGTAACGAAAAAAGAAGTTTCCATTTGGCAAATTCTATCAAATAGATATCTTATGATTCGGAGAGCAAAAAGACTTGGAGTAAGCAGCAAAGTAAGATGATCATCAAGCTGCTTTTTTCATTCTCCCTGACTGAAACAACATCTCACCTGCTTCAAACAAAGAAACAATCTCGTCATGAGGTTTACCAAGAGCAAGCGCAGCCTTTTTAAGATTATTTTCATGCTTTCGCATTTCAATTGAGATGACTCCCCAATGAATGAGAGTTTTCATTTCATCTTCTGTGAAGAGATGTGCAACTTTTCTCACTTGATTTATCGTTAAAAGAGGATCAAATTCTGAATTCTTGTTTTCAGAGAAAATCTGGTATGACTCGGGAGGAAAAGAATCAATATAATGGTTTGAAGAAAACCATGAAACAAGTCTTGAAACAGCTGTTTTAAGCTCTCTAATGTTTCCATTCCAATCATGATTCTTGAATTTATCCAATACATTTCGAGATATTGTTTTTGAAAGATATCCACGTTTCTTGCATTCTTTTCTGATCAAATAATTAACGAGTGTTGGAATATCATCTTTTCTTTCATTCAATGAAGGGACTCTAATTTTATTGTTTTTGAAAAACTTACTGACATCTTCTGCAAGCTCCTGACCTTCTTCTAGTGATACAATAACTCTAAAAAGTCCTTTATTCTCCTTGGAGAAATTCAGAAGCTTAATTTGATTGGTCAAATTCATTTCATTGAAATTTGAAATATAAATTGTTCCTGTATTCTTATAATCTAAAGGTAATCTGTGTCCAGAAACAAGATAATCTAGAATTGAAAGATGAGCTTGAACTCCACCATCCAAATCAAGGAAGTCAGTATGTCCCATCTTTCCTTCACTATGAACAATTTTTGCCAGAAGAGTACGTCCGGACCCCTGAGCACCTTTAATGCATACTGGCTCCATATCAATTTTGGTCTGGGAGATGAATTTTCTTAGATTCAAAACGGCATCAGAAGTACCAATCATCGCAAATTCCCGAGGCTTCTTAGGATTCAAAAACTTGATAGGTTCGAGATTCATCTGATTTTCCAATAACCCTATATACCTACCTGCTTCATGCGCAAACAACTTCATCAATGAAACTTCTTCATCGACATACTTGTATTTATGTTTTGACCTGGAAGCAATGGCAAAACCTTTGATTTTTCCACCAGCATCTGTCACCGGCTCGCAAAGTACAAACTTATTTTTGAGATTTCCAAGAAATCCATTGTCTGCCAAAAGATTGTCACTCATGATCAATGCATTCAATGTGCATCTATGCTCAAGTGCCCTTTCAATGACACTCCCAGAAATATCATAAGATGTACTTTCCTCGAAATTATCCGATAGCAATCTGTATTTTCCAGTCTCACTATCAAGGATAAACATATCAAGGGAGTCAACACAAAGTTTCTCTTTCATCTGCAAAGTCAATGTTTCGAAATAGACAGGGCTGTTTCCATAGGCAGTTAATTCACTTTGAATTTCATTGAGAATTAATAATTCTGAAGCATGAGTCGATGAATAATTTTGTTCTTGAATCAAATTCAGAAGTTCATCTTTCATTCTCTTGGCAGAAAATCTTTTGATGAATTTTTGGAAAAAAGATTCAAATGACTCACCTTCATCAAAATTGAAAACCATTCCAACTATAAACTTGTCACCGACCTTATGGCATCTGACGACAAATCCTTCAATAACATTGAGATAGTCAGAAAACTCTAGATTCAAATCGATTTTGTGACCTAGTTGAAACTCTCTTGATGAAACAAACCCTAGACCAGTGAGACTTATATCTTTTACATCTATATTTTCTGCATCAACTAGAACCTGCTCTCCTTGAAGGAGAGATAACTTTATTCCGTCTTCCTGATCAACAGGAATTCGAAAGGCCCTTAGTTGTTTAGTCGTAAAATAATTTCCCACCATATTTCCTGGTATCAATTCCTTAACTATTCGGATTTGTTTTAATGAGACTTTATTTCTCGACCTATATACTCACCTATAGGAATATATGACCTTTTTCTAAGTTATTCCTCAAATTACACCGATAAATTTCAGTAGGTTGGATAATGGATAAAAATCAGCTCAAATACAAATTATTCAAATCATTCAGACTTCCTTTGACCTCCGAAGATAAAGTCACAGGAAAAATGAATGCGAATTCTGGAGAAATCGTCAACATTTCGATTGTTGTCGATGAGTTGAGTTATGATTTCTTAACTTTCTCCACATCAGAATCTATACCCCATGAATTGGTTGAGTTGGAAATCACGCGGCCAACACACTTGTTTGGAAAGTCCAAAGTCAACATTCAAGGAAACATCATTCTGACTAAAAGGTCGAAAGATGAATCAAAGCATAAATATCAATATACTGTTGCCATTGAAGATAATGAATCTTTCAAGAATTGGGTTCAAGATTATATTTCAAAATTTTCCAAAAAAAGACTCCACTCATATCTCCTTGCAAGTGCTACCAGAGTAAAAAACCTAGACTTTGAGGACATGTCTGAAGCTGTATGTCTTCTGATTGATTCCTATAACTCTATCGCCCAAGACAAGGATGATTTGAAAATTACAGATTATCTTCATACTTGCAAAGATCTTATTGGAAGTAAGACGGCCCGTATATGGCTTTATGACGTATCTGACAACACTCTCAGTTGCCAATACAGTACCAATCCTAATGAAACTAATTTAAAAATTGACTATAGGAAAGGCGTTCCTGGAAAAGTATTCAGTAACGGTGAGATCATCAATATTTATAAATCTCCTATTCTAGAAGATATGGATGAAGATTATGAATCAGTATTAGCGGCACCACTCTCCAACAGATTCCATAAAGTCATAGGTGCTTTGGAATTTGATAATAAAGAAAGTGACACAAGATTCAGTCTCGACGATGAGTCTCTAATAAGAACACTATCGATTTGTTTCAGCTCTCATTTTCAAATGTACAACCCTGTCAATGCAGCATCAAAGGTAAAGTTGTTTAACCCGGGACTAAAAAGTAATTTTTTAAATTTACTGGAAATGAACAGGGATCAAACGACGTTACATATGATCCAAAAAGTTAAAAACAACAAAGAAAATATTCTTATCAATAATGAATCAGCAGAGGCCCTGGAAATTATAGTAGAAGAGCTTGTCCAGAGTTCCCATTATCATGATTGGAAATCTGTACATGTTTCACCTGGATCCAATCTGGAAGATATCAATTCTCTTGAAAAGACGATTGTCATATTAGAAAAAGTTGATGAAATGAGCAAAGATGAACAAGAATACTTTGTTGACAATATTAATCAAGCTTCAAGTTGGGTTATTTCCACTTCACATTCCAGGGAAATTGATAAAACGAAATTCACAGTTAATTTTTGGAATAAGTTTGTAAAACATCATCTCAATATGCAAAGAAACAAGTTAAGTGAAGCTCCTGAACAGTTATTCCAAGAATTGGCCTCATCAGTATCACATCTTACAAGCTACGATGAGAAAATCAGTTACCTGACGGACTCGCTTGGTTTAAATTCACAAAAGAACAAACAAGCGGCCTAATCCCCTTTATTTTGATCACTTCAGCAGTATAATATCAAGGTATTATACTAATTCTTGTATCCAAAAGGTCGATTGAAATGAAGTCTGCAGTGATTGTCACAATTATCTCTTTGTTATTTTCTTTATCAATAAATGCCCAATGTAAAAAAACAGGTCAGGAAATCATGGAAAAGCAAGAGGATCGTCAAAAAGTTGATTATGAGCTTTTAGTTCAATCAGTAATTCTTGAAGACTTAAAAACAAAAGTTAAAGAAAACAGAAGTCTTAGAAGACATTCCATGAGCAAAGGTGAAGGCAAAGAGAAAACACTAACAACTTTTCTAGAGCCAAATGACATCAAGGGAACAGCCCTCTTGAACTGGAAAAACAAAGGTCGAAGTGACGATCAATGGCTTTATCTTCCTGCTCTTCGTAAAATGCAAAGAATTGCCAGTAGTGGAAAGAGAAAATACTTTATGGGAACAGATTTCACCTATTCCGATCTCGAGGGTGAAAACCTTTCAAACTATAATTATAACTGTGTAAAAGAACAAAAGTGTGGAAAGAAAACATGCTGGGTTATTGAGGCCATTCCCAAGGACAAAGACAAAGTCAACGAAACAGGTTACAGCAAGAGAATCCTGGAAGTTAGAAAGAAACGTTATATCACAGAGAAGATTGACTACTATGACAAGAAAGGGCAAATGCTAAAAACATTGGTCAACAGTAAGTGGAAAAAGTTTGGTAAGAACCTTTGGAGACCCCAAAAATCAGTCATGACCAGACACGGATTCCACGAAACTACCATGGAAACCAAGGACAGAGTAGTCAACAAGGCCATTGATGATGTGACTTTCACTGAAAGATTCATCACCAAAGGCATGCATACAAGATAAAGGGAATCATTGAATTTCTTTTTAAAGTTCACGTGTATTCTTATCTTCCTCTTCGGTCATGTTTCAAATGCCGAAGAGGCCCCAACTACCCCAAAAATTGAAGTTCAAAACGCAGATGTAAGAGTGGCAAGAACCCTAGGTCGCTCTTTCGCTTTTTTCGGCAAGAAGAAAAAACCCAAACTTCTCCAAGAAAATCGTCTTCTTCGTCCTGGAACAATCATTGCGACATCTGCTGGTAGTCTCGTCTACCTTGAGTTTAAGACAAATGGAGTCGTAGTAGTTGCCCCTAATTCACAAGTCTTACTTAGAGGAATTTCTCAAAAAGGACTTCAACAAGTCAGCTTGATCAAAGGCTCCATGTACGTCAGAACAAAACGCTCACACACCAAAAGTCGACCCCCTGGAATTTTGGCCAACATCCGCTCTTACAAGACAGGATATTATGGTGAAAATTACGTTCTAACTTTCACAAAAGAGAAAAAAGAAGTTTCAGTTAAAACTGGAAAAGTCGCGACACTCCCGCTTACAGTTCTCAATGTCCCAGATTCAGATGAAGACGATGAAGATGAAGATGAGGATGAGGATGAGGACGAAGAAGAGGAAGAGGAAGACGAAGACGAAGAGGATGAAGACGAAGAAGAGGAAGAATCTCCTAATATGCAAGAGGAGTATCAAAGACTGCTTGAAGAACAGCAAGAGGCCAGAAAACTCGCCAAGCAAAAACAGCAAAAAGACAAAGTCATTACCAGTGAGAAGCCCATTGATTTGGAGTTTTTCATTCGAGGAGTTTATTACAACCAAGACCTTCCTGAAGGGAGTGCGAACTCCCCCATTAAGCCTAGAAAGTTCACTGGAGATGTCCGTCTCGACTGGTCTTTGAATAGAAGAAAAGGCAAGGCCTATGTTTATGCTGGTGGTTGGTTTGAATACGGAAATCAGAATGAAATCTATCGAGATATACTTCAAATTTTCAACAATAGAAAAGAAGGTCGGGGAATCATTGAATTGAATGAGTTGTATTTCCTCAATTCCTGGGAAAACGTTGACCTCTCTGTTGGTAAAAAAGTTTTTAAAATGGGAGTGGCCAATATTCACTCACCAGCAGATAGGGTGACCCCTAAAGACCTGTACGACCCTCTTAACCACAAAGATCTTGGGAACTACATGATGAATCCAGATATTTATATTGGATCAGTAACAATGAGATACGCATTGGTTCCTTTCTTTCTACCAACCAAGGCCCCAAGGCTACAAAACAGGGTAAGTTCAGATGTGATTCCAGATGCTGCCAAGGCCGACCCAAACTATCCCGACCCAGAACTTAAATATTTTCAAAATGTCCTTCAATTCAAAGGAACAACGCTTGGCTGGGACTGGTTTTTAGGTTTTCTCTATGGACCAAGTCAATATGCTACTTATCGCGAAAACATTGACCTCGATAACCTACTATCTTCCTCATATAGTGAAGAGTATTCCAAAGTTTTCATTTCAACTTTTGGTTACTCCACGACATTTGGAAAAACTGGTCATTACGCTGAAGTACTTTCACAGAAATCAGAAGGCGGTCAGGATGATGAGTTTATCAATTATGTACTTGGTTTGAATTACACCATTTCTGAATGGTCAAAGTTTCTTTTCCTTGATCAGATTAAGATCATTTATGAGTTCAGTCGTGAAAAAATGCAAAAGGCCCAATATGCGGCCTCCTTCATCCACTCTTCTACC
>JBFEVX010000199.1:0-2882 GCA_041546685.1 Bacteriovoracaceae bacterium
TACTCTCTCTCTTACTTTCATTTTTTTCTCTGTTTATGAAATTATACGTGCAAAGAAAAACAACGAATTGTATCAAGAGTTGTTGGATAGTCGTAGTGAGTTGGTTTTTCATAAATTACGTGAATTAGATATGGCACAATTCTCTAATTTAGGAGAGATTGCGGCATCAGTCGCCCATGAAATCAATAATCCGCTGATGATTGTCTATGGCAACTTAATGATGTTAAAAAAGAAAATATTAAATGGTGAGTTCGATGATGAAAATAACATTAATCACGTTGAAAAAGGAATCACTACAATAAAACGTATCTCTTCAACAATTAAAGGACTTAGTGCTCTATCTTTAGTTGATGAAGAAACAGAGATATCATTGTCAGAAATAGTTCAAAGTTCCATGAATCTATGCCGAGAGAGGTTATTGAGCTTTGGTGTAGATATAGAGCTCAATTTAGATAATGACTTTGTCGTATCAACATCACCAAATAAGGCCAGAGTCGTATTTTTAAACTTAATCAATAACGCATTTGATGTCCTAAAGAGCTCAAATTCTGCTCAAATTAAAATCATTACAACTTCTCGTGATGGGTTTGCGTGTATTCAAGTCATAGATAATGGACCAGGAGTCGCAGATGATTCCAAATTATTCAAAGATTTTTACACTACAAAAGAGGATTCTCCGATTGGTGGGCTTGGACTCAGTCAATCAAAAAAGATTATGGAAGAAATGGGGGGCAAGCTTGCTTACCGTAGAGAGTACAATTTAACTGTATTTGAAATGAGATTTAAAGTATCTGATCAATAAGAAATCTAGTAATAAGCTTTAACTGGTAGTGATTCAACCAGCTCCTCCTCCATGAAAAGACACGCAGAAAACCATGTCTCTACTTCGGAAGAATATGTTTTTACGATTTTATAATTTTGACCTTCTTCCACTTGAGTGAAATAGAGAATGTCATTGTAAACTGCTTTCGAGCAATCCTTGTTTTCTACGATCACAAGATGCGTGACTTCTTCAAAATAATCTGGATGTGTGACTGAATTGACAAGTACGTTGACACTACAATCAATTTGATTGCCTTCATTTGCTTTGCACTGAACTTTTATTTCCGAGAATACTCCTGAATTTGTTTCAGCAAAAAGAGAAAAAGAAACCAACATAGAAATAAGGCCAAGCCATTTCACAATGCACTCCTTGGATAGTTGTGTGAACTATATTACGCAGCTCACATCTTGCCAATGTTGCAGAATATATAAAAGATAAGGTCTTGAAAAAAGGAGAGCCCACTCCCATCAATTTGCGGGATGTGAAAGGAGTGGGCTTTAGAGAATTTGAGCTAGAGATAGTTATTACTTTATCTGAGGTGATTGAATTTGCGGATTCAGGTTATCACCATCAGGGTTGAGTCTTTTTTTAAAATGAAGTCACTCGCCTCACTTTAACTGAACTTATTTGGCAGCACAGAAAGTGACGTTGCGAGTGTCTCCATTTGTTTTCCCCTCGAACTTGGGGGCACTTTACAGCAACGGAAAATTTTTTCTCTCCACTTGTAATTCCTACACACAAAAAAAGTGCGAAGTTTTCACGGCCTGTGAACGGTTTGTGAAGGAGTGCATGCGCCACCTAAAGTTTTCACCCAGACTCAATGTTTAGCAGAGTAAGTGTTTGAAAATATTGAGGGTAATGTAATTTTATTAAGTTGTGGAGCAAAATTGTCCGATAAGCGAAAAGACAGGAGTTTATTATGAAGATGTTATCACTCACAGTTGCGTTGGGTTTCGCTTTCGCTGGCCAATCTTTTGCCAAAGTTGGCTGCCAGAATATCAAGTGCCCTTCTGACTCAAGTAAGATTGAAACTTCAAAAGGGTATACCTGTAAGAAGCGTGGAACCAATATTGACCATGGGCCAAAGTGTATGGATTTTGGTTTTAAAACTAAGGATGGTGTTGAGGGACGTGATGTCTTGATCACGACATTCAATGAAGGACAAAGGCACGGAAAACATATCTCCAAACTTGGTAACGTTATCATCAATGAAATGAATTATGAAAACAATATCCCCGAGGGAAAGAGGATTATTCGACATCCGCGAACAGGTCAAACTCTTGAAGAGTACAGTTATAAAGATGGAAAAATTCACGGAAGATATTTGAAGTTCGATAAACTCAACGGAATGAAAGAAGATGAGTCTGAATTTGTCGATGGAAAAATGACAAAAGAGATTCTGTTCGAAAGAAATGAAGATGGAACGTTAAAAAGAAAAATCATCAAAGAAGGTATTGGTGGTCATAAAGTCACTGAAGAAGTTTACAGTGAAAGAGGTGACTTGATTGTTAGAAGTCATAGCGAAGATGATATTCTTATTTGGGAAGAAAAGCATGATAAAGATGGTTGGATTAAAAGAGAAAATAAAGATTTGATAAAAAAAGTTGGTTCTTGTCATATCGACAAGAAAGGTGATGTCTATCTACTAAAGATTGGTGATAAGGTTCTGGCTGAATCATCACTGCAGACACCTCTGATACATGCTATTAAAGATGCTTCAGCTACTTGTCAGAAATTCAAAAAAGAGCAAGACATAACTGGGTGCAAAGTTAAGAAAAAAATTGATAATCCGAGACCGAATGCTGAGTTCAGTGTCAATGACAGTCTTAAAAGTAGTAACTCGGGAATGATGGCCATGACTCTCGCTGATGCGATTAAGGGTTCTTACCATCTGTCTAAAGCCGGGCTTTGTAATAAGCTTAGTGAAAATAAATGTGTGGCCAGCTTTCATGAACCTCATGACAAAAGTAAAATTGATGCCAAGTTTAAAATTAAAATTCGTCAAGGTAGTGAACAACATGTTCTTGAGCCAGAAAATACTGATCAAATGTATTACATA
>JBFEVX010000207.1:0-2259 GCA_041546685.1 Bacteriovoracaceae bacterium
AACTGCTCTCGGTGGGAGAAGACTAAAAACAGTTTTCCAAAATCCTCTGGCAGATATGAGTGAAATTGAACTCAGACAGGAAACTTTGAGCTTCTTTTTAGAAAACATGTCTTCACTTGAAGAAGTCAGAGAAAAGCTTTCAGATATCCGTGACCTCGAAAGAATCCTCGCGAAAGTAGCAACGAACAAGGCAAACGCTTCTGATTTATTGAACCTCGCAGAAGCTATTGATAAATATGAAGAGCTCAAGACAGTCTATTCAAAACTTCCAAAGGGAGCTCTTTCAAAGCTTGCAGCAAAAGACCTCAAGGCCCTCGTTGCGTTGAAAGACAAAGTTCAGCTGACCATTAATGATGAAATCGGCGCATCTCTTGAGAAAGGAAATCTGATAAAGCCTGGCTGTGACAAGAAGAGAGATCGACTTGCCAAACTCACAACCAACGCAACAGGTGAACTGACAAACCTTGAAGAAAGATACCGAGAAGAAACCGGAATCCAGAAACTTCGAGTGAAATCAAATAACGTTTTTGGATATTTCATCGAAGTCAGTAAAACTCATACTGAAAAAGTTCCAAAAAGTTTTTCCAGACGACAGACTCTTGTTAACTGTGAACGCTACACCACAGAAGAATTAGCTGCATTTGAAAAAGAAATGGTTTCGGCCAAGGACAAACTTGAAAAACTCGAAAGAGAAATATTCAAAGGTATCATTTCTGAAACTTCATCTCTCTCAAAAGAGATTCAGATTCTCGCTGACATTTTCGCCATGATTGATGTTTATCAGTCTTTGGCTTGGATCGCCCTTCAAGAAGACTTTTCAAAACCTGTTCTTTCAGTTGAAAGAAAAGTTATCAATATAGAAGGCGGTTGGCATCCACTAATCAAATCAGTCATCAAAGATCAGTTTGTCTGTCACGACATCAATCTTGATGAACAAAAATATTTCGGTCTCATCACTGGTCCAAACATGGCCGGTAAGACAACAGTCATGAGAGAAGTTGCCATCATTCAGCTTCTTTCTCAAATCGGATCTTTTGTTCCTGCGAGAAAAGCTGAAGTTGGTGTTTGTGACTATCTTTTCAGTAGGCTTGGAGCAAGTGACGATATTCTCAAAGGTCAGTCAACGTTCATGGTTGAGATGGCCGAGACTGCTGAGATTATCCGTCATGCTACTTCAAAATCATTAATCATTCTCGATGAAGTAGGACGAGGAACAAGTACCTATGACGGACTTTCCATTGCTTGGGCACTTGTAGAACACTTTATCGACAAAACTAAAGCTCTTTGTCTTTTTGCCACTCACTACCACGAGCTGATAGACCTCGTGGACAAAAAGAAAGGTGGTAAAAACCTCACTGTTGAAACGCAAAACAATGACGGACACGTTGAGTTTCTTTATCGTCTAGTGGAAAGAGGAGCCTCTCAAAGTTTTGGTATCTATGTAGCGAAACTCGCCGGGCTTCCAACCAGTATCTTGAATCGCTCACAAGAAGTACTTCACAATCTGGAGTCTGAAGATAATCAGACTATAACCATAAGAGAAGAGGCGACGGACGCTGGTCTTCAACTCAGCTTCTTTGGTGAAGACAAACCTGTTATCCCTGATCATCTTCAGAAAATTGAAGGTGACCTGAAGAAACTTGATCTGATGAAAATGACTCCTCTTGAGGCCATGAACAAGCTCGACGAGTTGATCAGCACACTTCAGTAGCGGGGCGTTTTTGGATTTTTTACGAATTTAACAAAACTTTTTTCATCTTTTGTTTGAGAGCACTACTCGGCCAATCCAGGGATGAGCCAATTTGTAGACATATCTCAAGTTACGGCTTCAAACCACTGACATTTTTCCATAAAACACTCCAATCCTGACTCTTTTGTTCCAGAATAAAACAGCCAAGTTAATAATTCCTCCAAAACCGCCCGTCCACCTAATGGAGTTAGTTTTTCAACCGATAAGAAAGCATGAGCGCTGACCAAAACCTTCCAGTCGTAGTTCCTTTCCCAAGGCAAAACAAGAATCCTGAAGCCAGGCTTCCGCACGATGGCGACTTCATGAAAAAAAGAGTCTATGCAACGACTCTCGATCTTTTTCTGGTTGGTTTGATCAACAAGGCAATGCTCTTCACTTACTTGAATTTCATGAAATCATTTTATTACCAACTTCCATTTTCTCTACAATACAGACTTGAAAATGGTTTAGTTTCGATAAGTACACTGAGTCTGTTTGTTGTTTTTTGGGGTTACTTCATGCTCTCCTAC
>JBFEVX010000165.1:0-6183 GCA_041546685.1 Bacteriovoracaceae bacterium
ACCTCATTCAATGAAGCATCCTCCATCCACATGGCCAGAACAGTTTTCTGATCGGGTGCAAGATGTTCAAGAGCACTTCTCACCTTCTCTCTGTTTGCTTCACGAACCAAGCTTTCAAGAACATCTTCTTCTTCTTTTGAAAACTCTTCAATCGTGTTGGCTTCATCGAAAAGAACTTCTTTCTTTTTCTTCAAATAATCGAAGGCCGTGTTTTTCCCAATGGTATATAGCCAGGTTTTAAAGCTCGCCTGACCATCGAATCGTGAAGTGTTCTTATGTACTTTGAGCCAAGTTTCCTGAAGAACTTCCAAGGAAGCATCTTCACTGAGAAGTATTCTGAAGAGAAAGCGATACAACGTATCGTTGTGTCTTTCATAAAGAATCTCAAAGGCCTGATCTTTGCCTGCTGCTACCATTACAAGCAACAAGTCATCCGTAACCTTCTGCAAATCAACTCCCTGAAAAAATCTTTGGGCCAAGGCCTGTAGTCTTTCCATCACTAGATTATACGATCAAAAGCTGAAAAGGTTTCATCTAGCTTAACTTCTTGATTTTAAGAGCTTTTTCAGTCAAACTCAAAGGAGATGAAACTTTTTACTGTCAGGATCGTAGAACAATTAGGATCCACAAAACAATCCGATTTTTGGAGGAATATATGAAAAAAATAACATCAATCCTGACTCTGGCCCTTCTTTTATCCTTTTCGAACGCATTCGCTCAAAAAAAGGGAGGAGCTCCAAGTCCTGAGGTCAAAAAGAAAGTATCAGCGGAATTTAAAACTTTCAGAGAAGAAAATCTCAAACTTAGAGAGAAACATCAAGACGAACTCCATGAGCTTCAAATCAAGGCCTTGAAAGAAAACCACGAGAAAGCAAAAAAATTCTTCAAAGAACTAGCTGAAATCGAAGGTGACATTGAACTTGGCAATAAGGATGAGAATAAAAAAGTTCAGGAAAAAATCAAATCCAAAAGACAAGAATTCAGAAAGACCATGAAGAGTTCTCGAAAAAAAGTTAAAGACATGATCGAAGGCAAAAGAAAGAAGTTTGAAGAAATGATGGTCAAACGCCGAAAAGAGTTCAAAGAAAAAGTCAAAGCAATGAAAAAACAAAACTAAGAGAACCGCCAAAAGGCGGTTTTTTATTGGAGCGTAGAGGTTGCTGCTTGATATTGTGTTTCAAGAAGATCCATCAACCTCTCTCTGACTTCCGGTTTTTCCTTGGTCCAAAAAAATGGGTAGACCCCTCTAATCTTTCTATCAAACCAAAATTTTCCATTTGAGAGTATTCGCTGAACCGAGGCCAACCAGACGATGGTGTCAGCTCCTTCATCGGGACTTCTCAGTCTTTCTCTGGTCCTGCGATAAAAATCAGGCAATGCCTCTTTGACAGCGTCGGTATCAACCCATCCCGGATGCATGCACGAAAATATCCAACCTTTGTCAGAATATCTTCTTGCCATCTCTTCACTGACAATAACTTGAGCTCTTTTAGCGTTGGCATAGGCTCCGACTTTGTCATAGTCAGCTTGTACATAATTGAGATCTTCAAGCTCGAGTTTCTTAAGGTACATGCCTCCACTAGATACCCAGATGATCCGACAACCAGGGGCCAGAAGATTTCTCTCCATCAACCAGCGAAATAGGACATAGTGACCGATCACCTGGCTGGCAAAAATATTTTCATAACCAAAAGCATTTAATGTTTTAGAAGAAGGCATTCCTCCGGCATTGAAAACCAAAGTATTGAAAGGCCTCAAAGATCTGTTCTCCATCGCTTCGATAACTTCATGATAGGCGGCCATGTCAGCGGTCAAAAGGTCAACCTTGACCTTATCTGTACTCTTATAGAACTTTGAAATATTGGAGGTCGCCTTGTCTTTGTTTCGAGCTATGACCAGCTGAGAGGCCTCTCTGATATAAAACTCTCGAAGAGCTGCCAAACCGATTCCACTGGTTCCACCGGTGATCAAAATGTTATGTCCCTTCATATTAAGGGCCTGATCATCTGGTTCGAAGTCTTTTTGGTGTCTTTTGAACCCTGTTGTATCAAAGCTGAAAAAGACGGATGAATCGAGGATTTTGTCGAGGAGCTTTCCAAACATAAATTGATTATGGCATAAGGTAGTGAACTTTCACACACTTAATGCAAAGCAACATGCAAAGAAAGTTCCTAAAGCCCCTTGCACAATGAAGCTAAAGGTTTTATATTACCACCCTAAATTCAGTAAATTACCTAGTGAACTGCGGATAAGGAAGTAGATATGGCACGTGTATGTGATTTGACAGGAAAGAGAAGACTTGTTGGTAACAAAGTTTCTCACGCCAATAACAAAACTAAAATGACTCAGAAAGTAAACCTTCACACTAAGAAAGTTTTCGATCCTGAGACTGGACAAACAGTTAAGCTAAGACTTTCTGCGAGTGCTATCAGAACTTTGGACAAAGTTGGATCTCTTTCTAAGTTTGTTAGAAAGTATAAGCACCTTTTCCAGTAATCTGATTTTTCTTAAAAAGAATTAGAAGAAATATATTGGCCGGCTTGTCCGGCCTTTTTTTGTTCCGAGAGCAACAGATACATCGCAAGAGGAACCATGAAGTGTGGGGCACGCAACAAAGTTTCATGTACCCACTCATGCGAAGTCAGCGCCATCAGTTCATGATCAAGATGAGCAACAATCCTTGCTAAAGAAGTTACGGCTCCCCAAAAAATCATAAAAATCAAAGCTGCTCTTTCAGTCTTTTGAAAAAAGAGAAGAACAGCGAACAAGACATCCAATGTTCCTGCAGTAAGCAAGAATCCTCTCGCAGCTCCCTCACTCATTCCAAAAACATTGATGATCATGTCGATAAAATGCCCAGGAACCGGGTGGATTCCCAGCGCAAACATGGCATGTCCTACGAACGTCAGCGCAACAAGTGACTTGAAAGCATTTTGATAACGGTTGTAAAAGTTTTTGCTGAACAAGGCCACATAGAGAATCAACGGTGCTCCAAACTGAAGAGCATGCTCTATCAGCATCCCGACATAAAAGAACTTCTCCATAAACATGAGAAAATACAACAGTCCCAAAGAGCAGGATCCTGCAATCAGAATCGCCCCCAACTTCTTGGTGTTTTCTGTTATGAAGGGAACAGCAATGGCACAAATGAAATAGAAAACACCGAACGCTCTAGTCATTCCTCCAATAAAGGTGTCAACAGAAGGACTTGTCACGTACTCCTTCCAAGTCATAGAGGACATGCTTTCGACCAAGCCTTTCAAGAGGTCTTCATTCCAAAGAACAGTTCTAAAAGGTGCATCCCAAAAAAAATGCTGCCATCCTCTTCCAAAAAATAGCAGCACACAAGCAAGTTTAATAATAAAAATGAATTGTTTTCTGTTAGCGTCCATCAGTCGATGATGACAACTTCACCATTTGAAGGGTTCCAGACTTCCAAGTTTTCAGGAAGTGAGAATCTGTCGTTTTCATCTACAGTACCGACCTCAGAAGCATTGTCGACCTTCACAGTTCTCATTTCAATATCCTGATCATCTACATAAACAAGTTTGAATTGATTGAAAGAACCACTGTCACGAGTCCAGACTTTGTTGTCATTGTTTTTTCGAAGCGGGGCTCCCCAACAACCTTCTCCTACATATACTGTCCCTCTTCTATCATCTCTAACGAACCCTTCTTCAGAGTCATAACGAGTTGAAGGTCGAACAGGCCATGTTGTTTTAACCGAGTGAGAGTCTGATTCGTAAACCAGATCCATTCCATATTTGTAGAAAAGTGGAGCCCAATGTCTGTATTGGTTGTCCCCTTCTTTCTTTCTCTTTACGTGTGGCCTCATTGGCTTATGGTACTGGGCCATCAACCATCTGGCATTTTTCCCGTATTGCTCAAGATCACTCTTAAGCCATTCTGTTTGATCTCCCCCAATAGAGGCCTCAGTGTTCAAGGTATAAATTCTAATCAGTCCATCAGCAACACTGAGTGAGTAGTAGTTTGTCTTTGGAAGCCAGAAAAGCTTATGAAGAATTTCGTTGTCCTTCTCGTGGTTTCCTCTTGTCGCAACAACAGGAGTGATTCTTCCGTCCTCTCCAATTGTAAGTTGCCAATCATCCATCCACTGCCACCATTGCTTTGCTGTTCCTCTTGAAGTCATGTCTCCACCGAAAAGAACAAAGTGTGGCTTGAGTTTACTGACCAACAGGTTAGCTGCTCTTCTTGGCTCACGATTGTTTCTTGAGTCTCCACCAGCAACGATTGAGAGTCTGGCTCCTCTATCTGCTGGTAACGTTTCAAAAAAGTATCTCTTACTCACACCAAATGAGTTTTGAACAACAAAGTAATACTTGGTTTCTGGTTGAAGATTTCTAAGTTCTACGAATGCACTTGGGATTTCTTTGTACTCACTATAAAACTGAGGAACTGCTTTATAGGCATAGGCCTCAACATCTTCTCCATGGTCCACGGTATCGTAATAAACCATGTCATCGTCTTTATTTGATTGGAAACGATTCCAGCCAAGTACAATACTGGTAGCAGGATCATTTTTCAGCATGGCCCTGAATTGCCCGGGAACTCCGTGTTCAAGCTCTGGATCAAAGCAAGAATTCAACGTCAGCAAGAACAGTAGAAATAGAACTTTTTGTATTCGTACGAGTGGGAATTTCATCCGTGAGATCTCCGTTATGATGGCCCTAAATGTGGTTCTACCACAGTCCCCCTATTTTATGACAGGGGATGCTAATAAGTACTTGATGTAAGACAATTTAAGGCTTTTGAAAAACAAAGGGCAGCAATAAATGCTGCCCTAAGTTACTAGAATTATGAGATTTGGGTAAAACTGGTCTTAGTATTGAACTTCAACTTGCTCAATCAAAAATCCCCATTTTGTGATTGATCTGTCTGACTTGAAAGTCACGATCAGCTTATCACCTTCAACGTAGTCAGAAGCATACTCAACGCCGTCACCAGAAACTTTTTCGACTGTCTGTCTGGATCCATTCGCCACTTGAAGGTAGTCATAGCTGTTTTCAAGTTCATACTTCTTCACTCTTAGTCTGATGAATTTAGCCCCTGGAACAGAGAACTCTCTGGTTTCAGAAGCGTTGTTCACGTAAGGGTGATTTGACTCCCATTTTGTTACGTCTACTTTTTGCCACTCACCTGGTTTTGGCTCATTTCTGGCCGGACGAGTGTCAGTCAATAGATTGTAAGCATCGATTCTACCACCATTGATTGTCTTCCCTCTAAGAGCTCCGACTGGAACAGAAGTAGCAAGAAGTCTATCTCTGAAAGACTCAAGATCCATTCTTCCTTCTTGAGCAAGAAGAAGGCCAACTACACCTGAAACGTGTGGAGTGGCCATTGAAGTCCCCGAGTAAACTTTGTAATCGTTACCTTTAACAGTAGAAAGAATTCTGTGCCCTGGTGCTGCAATATGAACAGTGCTTCTTCCGTAACATGAGAATGAAGCTAGATCATTTTGAGCTGTAAGAGCAGCAACAGAAACAACGTTTTTCACATCATAGTTTGAAGGATAGTGAGGTCTTGAATCGTTGTTTGTGCTTGAGTTACCAGCAGCTGCGGTAAAGATGATTCCAGCGTCAGCTGCTCTTTGAATGGCATCTTCAAGAGCTTGAGAGCGTCCGCCCCCTCCCCATGAGTTTGACATCAAATCAACGTTCATTTTTGTAGCATAGTCGATAGACTTGATAGCATTTTCAGTTGTTCCTGAACCTGAGTCCGTAAGGAATTTGATGGCCATGATTTTTACATCTTTCATTACACCAGCAACACCTAGTCCATTGTTATGAACAGCACCAATTGTCCCAGCACAGTGAGTACCGTGGCTGTGACCGTCGATTGGATCACCATCGTTATTGGCAAAGTCATATCCATAAACGTCATCTACGAATCCGTTACCGTCATCGTCAACACCAGGCTTTCCGTTAAGCTCGGCAGTGTTGGTCCACATGTTGTCTTTAAGATCAGAGTGAGTGTAATCAACACCTGTATCGATAACAGCGATCGTTACATCTCTTGAACCTGTTGTAAGATCCCAGGCCTTAAGTGCGTTTACGTCAGCACCAGCAACACCTGAAGAACCACCTGGCTCGTTATCACCTGTATTTTTGAGACCCCAAAGTTGTCCAAATTTTGGATCATTTGGAGTGTACTTGTACTCCATGC